>CAVCRL010000001.1:0-67828 GCA_963604455.1 Lachnospiraceae bacterium
AACACCCCGCATTCTTCTTTAAGTTCCTTTGAAAACATATTCCTTTCGCGGACTAAAGTACAAAGATAATGAAATATTCCACTTGGGGCAAAAGAAAAAAACACCGCCAGCCAAAAAGTAAAAGAGACGGGCGATTAACCGTAAATGTCTCGGAGCACCGCCAGCGAGCGCACATTGACGGAAGACTCGGTGTGATGCTCGATGTACTTGAGGATGCACTCGGCGATCTCGTTGCGGTCGGAGCCTCTTAATGGGAGCAGCATCGCCTCTCCGAAAGAGCTGGTCAACAGGGACTTGATGTGGTCGAGATGCTTGCCGGAGAAAGGAGCAAGACCGATCGTGTCGGGATTGAAACCGAGGACGGCGCAGAGCTCCAGCAGGAACCACAGGTGGAAATTGGCGAAGTCGCTCTGCAGGGCGTCCAGCGTCAGTATGGACCTCTTCAGCCAATCCATCAGCCCATCCTCGTTCGTCTGGTCCTTTATCACCCGGAACAGCACCTCACTCATAAAAAGTGTCATCGTGTTCTTATGAATATTCCCGCGGATCCCTACGAGAGGGTTGACGCTGACGAAGTTGCGGGCGAACCAGAGATCAGACTTCGGATTCTCCGTGACCTCCGCCTCAAGAATATTCAGGGGCAGGAAAAGGGCCATCGCCGTCTTGGGGCTCACCTTCACAAGGAAACCCCGCCTTCCATATTCCCGACTGATTGTGTGCAGGACGATGGAATTCTCACCTACTTTGGTGTGGCTGAGGATGATGAGTTCAGCCTTCGCGCGCATTGAGCCACTGTGCCATCGCCCGGAGCGCCTTGCCTCGATGCGAGATTTCGTTCTTCTGCTCCTCCGTGATGTCGGCCGCCGTCAGCCCTGGATATTCATCAGGAATGAATATAGGGTCGTAGCCGAAGCCTCCCCTGCCGGACTTTTCCCGGGCGATCGTGCCTTCCATCGTGCCTTCGAACTGATGGACCTTCCCGTTCAGAATCAGCGTCACGACACTGCGGAAGCGGGCCCTGCGACTGACTTCCTGACCTGTCGCCTCAAGTTTGGCGAGTTCGGCCAGCACCTTGTCCATATTCAGGTTGAAGTCCTTGGACGGTCCCGCGTAACGTGCCGTATAGACTCCCGGCGCTCCGCCGAGGGCATCCACCTCCAACCCCGTGTCATCCGCGAAGCAGTCGCACCTCTTTCTGTCATAAATATACCGCGCCTTCTGGAGCGAGTTCTCCTCCAGCGTCTCCCCCGTCTCCGGAATGTCCTCCGTGATCCCGAAATCCGCCGGAGTCACCAGCTCAAACCCTTCCCCAAGAATCTCGGAAGCCTCCCGCAGCTTCCCCCGGTTACCCGTCGCGAAAACTATTTTTGTCATATTTATCGAAAATCTGTTTCAGAATGTAAACTTACATAAATATCTACAAAATACGATATTTTCTTATCACAACGCCCTAAACAACCCCGAAAGGGATGATTTTCTCGTAATTTTATTATATTTGTACCCTAACGGGATTAATATTCGAGTTTTTATGAGCATCGGAGAACATATTCGTGAAAAGAGGAAAACTTTCGGGCTGACCCAGATCGAGCTGGCAAAAAGATCCGGGGTAGGCATCAGGTTTGTCAGGGAACTGGAAAATGGCAAAAACACGGTACAATTGGACAAAGTCAATCAAGTGCTAAGACTCTTTGGAGAAGAACTTCAAGCACATAAAATCAATGAATGATGAAAAAGGCTGACATTTACATCGATGATACTTTCTGTGGGATTCTGACAGAGGATTCCGAGGGCTATCACTTTTCTTATGACGGCGAGTATCTGAAATACGTCAGTGCCAAGGCCATCAGCCCGACAATGCCGCTGACCGCGACCGAATATTCAAAAGAAATGATGTTCCCGGTCTTCGATGGGTTGATTCCGGAGGGATGGCTCCTTGACATAGTGCACAAATCCTGGAAAATAGATCCGAGAGACAGGATGTCACTACTGTTGGCCTGCTGTAAGGACTGCATCGGAAACATCAGCGTAAGAGAACATTATGGAGACAGGTAATAAATGCCTTTGCTGCGGAAAGGCTCTAAAAGAAGGAGAAAGGGACTATCATCCCTCGTGCGCCAGAAGGCTATTTGGATGTGCCAAAGTACCTATATTACCATATTCAAGAGACAACATTTCTGAGCTGGCGTTGGAAGTCATAAAATCCAGCACATCCGTGACTGGAGTTCAGGCTAAATTATCATTGGACATCAATAAAGGAAGACGCAACGAAGAAGACAGACTGACAATTGTGGGATTGTGGGGAGGATACATTCTCAAGCCACAAAGTCCTGTCTATAAATCGATGCCGGAGTTAGAGAATGTAACGATGAATATGGCGGAAGCCATCGGGATCAGCACCGCCAGACACGGATTGATCAAGATGTCAGACGGTGAGCTTGCGTATATCACCAAGAGGATGGACAGAGGGTCGAAAGGGGAGAAATATTCAATGCGGATATGTGCCAACTTACAAACAGACTGACAGAACACAAATACAGAGGCTCCTATGCACAACTATCAGATGTTGTAAAGAGATATTCATCCGCTCCGCTTCTGGATGTCCAACGCTTCTGGGAAATTGTGTTATTCTCGTGGATCACAGGCAATTCAGATATGCACTGCAAGAATTTTTCACTGATTTCGACAAATGGCTCCGACTACTTTCTGTCACCGGCATACGACCTTCTCGCCGTACTGTTGACAGGAATCGAAGACAACGATGAATTAGCCTTGCCTTTGACTGGCAGCGGAGTTGAAGACAAAGGCGGCCTCGCCGGATTTGGAAGAACAGAATTCGAAGAAGCGATGACAGCAGCAGGAATCGATGGCAAAGTCTGTGGATGGATTATCGACAAAATGATATCAAACAAGCAACGTTGGTTTGATATCATTGACGTGTCCTTCCTTTCCGATATATTGAAAGAAAAATACAAATCCCTTATAGAAGAAAGGCTGTCAAGACTAAAATAGACATATCTTTCGGAAAATGCTTAAATTTGCAGGGTTGGCACGGGTGTTGCGCTCGTGCTTTGGCTTCGCCACGAGGGCGGGGCGGAGATATTCAGGAATATATTCAAAGAATATGAAGATTAAATCATTGATAGCGGCTTCGCTGGCGGTAGTGGTCAGCACCGCGGCGTTCGGGCAGTCACAAAGTTTCAAGCTCGGGAAATGGACGGAGATCCAGAACTCTATACTCAAGGAGCTTAACCGCTCTTACGTGGATTCTCTTCCTGTGGACAGGATCGAAAGGGCCGGCATCGACGCGATGCTGGAGAGCCTGGATCCTTACACGGTTTACATTCCGGAGGAGGAGAACGAGGATCTGATGATGATGATCAACAAGTCCTACGGGGGCATCGGAGCGGTGATCTACAAGCCGGAGAAGGACGGGAACGTCATCATCAACGAGCCTTACAAGGGGTCGCCGGCGGAGAAATACGGGCTTCACTGCGGCGACGAGATTATGGAGATCGATGGCCAGAGCACACACGGACTGACCAGCCAGGAATGCTCCGACAGGATGAAGGGCAAGCCTGGCACGACAGTCAGGTTCAAGGTACTGAAGGTGCGCTCAAAGGAGGTTGTGGACATTGTGGTGACACGCGAGAGGATCCATCTTCCTGACATTGAATATGCCGGAATGCTTAACGACACGACCGGATACATCTACCAGAGCGGCTTCACGGAGAACGTCTCCGGAGAGTTGCGCAACGCTTTTCTGAAGCTCAAGAAACAGGGAATGAAGAAGTTGGTTCTCGACCTTAGGGGCAACGGAGGCGGCCTGATGAGCGAGGCGATCAACATTGTGTCCCTCTTCGTGCCGAAAGGCTCTATGGTCGTGTCCTCTAAAGGCCAGGCCGCCGGCACCGAGATGCACTACAAGACCACATCCGAGCCGCTTGACACGGAGATCCCGATCATCGTGATGGTGGATTCCGGTTCGGCATCGTCCTCCGAGATCGTGACCGGAGCCCTTCAAGACCTTGACAGAGCCACGGTTATGGGCACAAGGACCTTCGGCAAGGGGCTTGTCCAGAGCATCCGTCCGCTGCCTTACAACGGTCAGCTGAAAGTCACCACGGCTAAATATTACACCCCGTCCGGCCGCTGCGTCCAGGCGATCGACTACTCGCACCGCAACGAGGACGGCAGCGTCGGGTATATTCCGGACTCACTGACGCACGAGTTCAAGACCGCCCACGGCAGGACGGTGCGTGACGGCGGCGGCATCACCCCGGATATCACCATCGAGGGGCACGACTACAGCCGCCTTACATATTCACTCGTATATTCAGGGATCATTCAGGAATATGTCCTTGACTTTGTCCGTTCGCACGACAGCGTGGACGAGGATTTCCATCTTGCCGACAAGGACTGGGACGGGTTCGTGGCCTTCGCCAAGACAAAGGAGTTCGACTACCGCTCCAGCGCGAAGACCTACTTCGACCGGATGAAGAAGGAACTGGAGAAAGACGGTCTTTCAAAGAATATGTCCGCGGAGCTTGACGCACTTCAGAAAGCCCTGGAGATGGACAAGGAGACCTTCCTGAAGCTGAAGAAAGACGAGATCGTCCCGTTCATCGAGGAGGAGATCGCCGTCCGCTACCACTTCCAGGAAGCCGGCATCAAAATCCGTCTCCGCTACGATGACCAGCTCAAGAAAGCCCTCGCCAGCCCGATGATCGAGATATAGCAAGCAGTGGAGGACAACCCCTTATAAGATAACCGCTTAGCACATCCCCTCCAGTTGGTTCCTACTAAAGGGAAAGCGATAAAGGCCTATCAATCAGCGAGTGGCATCGCACCTACTGATTTACAGCTTCTTCCGAAAAGTTGCCAGTCATTTCGAGAGGGCAGCGATTACGAAATATACTCATAATCAAAATCTTACGAATCGCCCCCACCCAAAAAAATAACGAAAACCACCGGATCAGGCGAAATGCCGGACCCGGTGATTTTTGCGTAAAGGAGACCTGACCTATTCCTTGAAACCGGCTACGTCGGCAAGGCTGGTCGGGATCACTTCCTTCTTATCCTTGTACTGCTCCACGACTCCTTTCAGGTCTGCTGTCCTGCGGGCGATCTTCTCGGCTCCAAAGTTGGCCTTGGCGGTCACATAGGCCGTCACGGTGGTACCCTTGGCGCCGGTGAAGTCCGTATTGCCTTTCTTGGCGCTATCGTACCAGGTCGTGGCATCCGCCGGAGCGGTCAGATCCTTGACCTTGACATACTGGCCCATATAGTCATCAAGCTGGTCGTCAGCGATTTCCGGCACCTTTATCTCAACCTTCTCCGAGGTAGGGTACACCTTGGCGAGAGTGATCTTACGGAATGTTCCCGTAGTGGTGAGCTTAGCCCTCTTAAGGCTGACGATGACCTTGGTTCCGACAGGCAGGGTGGTCTCATTGTAATCCGTACCATCATCGATGACGATTCCGGAATGAGCGGCGCCGGTGTTGTCCACAAGGGAAATAGCCTTGCTGAGATTGCCGTTCTCATTATTGGCGGCCACATAACCCTTCACCGCAACTAAATCGGCAAGGGTATTGCCTCCGAATGAATCAAGCTTCTTGTTGAGTTCCTCAACGGTAAGAGCGTCTTTCTCCTCCGGGACAGTGTCCTTTTCCTCCGGCTCCACGGAAGTGGCCATCGTGCCGACATATTTCACATCACCGCCGCCGGTAACGCCGATGGCGTAGCCTTTCACAATGATCTTGGACCCCTCATAGGCCTGGAGGCCAAGGCTTGCGTCAGGATAAGAGACAGAACCCTCAACGGAGGAAGTGCCGTCAATGACCACGTTATAGTGATACTGATAGTTAGCGTCACGCTCGATCTTGAGGGTACCCTTGTAGGTTATGTACTTGATCGAAGGCTTGTTGACATAAGACTCAAACTTTGAGGCGTTGAACTCTTCCGCAGCGGGATGGGTAACCGTGCCGTTGCCTGTGACAGTTACAGTGGAAGTCGCGTCGAACTGCTTGAATCCGCCATATTCAGTAGTGTTGCCCTCGACAACGACCTTTGAGCCGGCATTGATTCCGTGCTTCTTCTTATAAACCAGTATTGTGCCGGTGTTGTCTTGGAGAAGAATACCGTTTGAATGGGTCGCGATGGCAAGACCTTCCGCCTTATACACTTTGTCAACAGGCCCCGCAAGCACCTCAGCGATAGTGGAAAGCGGAGCCTCAACATCTCCGGTAAACTCAACCTGCTGTCCACCCTGTCCTGGAACAAGCAGAACATCATCAAGCCTGTTCACACTGAATGACTTGGCGGTGAACTTGATGTAAAGGGTGTTTGTCCCGGCAGGAAGAGTGAAGTCAGCCGTGGCAAGTCTCCATTTACCGTCCTTGGTGTCCTCGACACCTCCGAAATCATATTCAATGGCAGGAGACCAAGTCTGCCCGTCAGCGGAGAGTCTTACCTCGAAGTTAGACTTGAGGAACGCATTGGCGCCACCCTGGGCATAACGCTGGGCTCCGAAAGAGAGTTTGAGGTTCCGGGAAGGAACCGAGATATTCCCGATGACAAAATAATTCGGCGAAGCCTCTGATCCACCGAAAAATATGTTGTTATTGCCGGATCCGTTGTAAAGGGAGAGCGAACCCTTTGAGGCCTCGTTCGTACGCACTGACATCTCCTTGAAACCGTAGCTTACAACGGAGACACCCGAGCCCTTCTGGTTCTTCCAGCCGTCGAACTGGTCAAGCCAAGGCCAACCCTTGGTGGTGCCATATTTCTCGGAATCCTGAACCGCCACCTCATAGTCGAAATCATTGTAATATATGGCTCCTTCAGGAATATTGTCCTCCGGGATTCCGTTATCCACAACCGAGACGGGGACAGTGTACATAAATGTCTTGTAAGAGCCGAACAGCCAACCTGTTATAGTCAGCGAGTGTTTATTGTACTTCTCTTTGAACTCTGCGGTCATATAATCAAGGCTGCCGATGTTACCGGTTCCGTCAACCTCAACATTGACATAGTTGCCGGCCACGATGACGGTACCGGTGTAAGTGACATATTTGATTGACGGTGACTTCATATAAGCGTCAATGTCAGCGGCCGAGAACTCAACCGGCTGAGGCTGCGTGAAGTCTCCGTGCCAGGTCTTGGTTATGGTGCTTCCCTGAGCGAACTGGATCAAGCCGTTACGCTTCATCGTGTTACCGGAGATCGTCACCATATCACCGACAACGAACTCGTGGGGCTGACCGATATACGCATAGACACTGTTGCCGGCCGGGTCGTCGGTCCCGTCCTCCTGCAGTATGATGCCCTGCTCGTTGACAGCGACAACGTTAAGGCACTCGACATCAGTGAATGTCGTGCCTGGATCCGCTTTCAGGACATCAGCGACAGTCACCGGATTGGTCTTCTCAGGCTTTGGATCCTGAGGCTCAACCGGTTTCTCCTTTTCGGAACAAGAAACGACCGACAGGCCGAGGGCAAGGGAAATCATTGCCCCAAGTGATTTTTTCCAGATTGATGATCTCATATCTTTGAATATATTACGAAATGTCCATCGCAAAGGCTGCCTTGAGAAGTTGATCTGCCCAAAGCGGCAAACCGCCGCTCCAATGGAAGCGACGACAAAAATAGGCCTTCTTTCAGGATTGGGCAAATACTTTTCACCCTACATCGTTTCAATTCCTCTAGCCTCCTTTGATGACGGCGATAGGCTCAAGGGTCGTCACGATCTTTGTCAAGTCGCTCTGGTTGGCCATCACCTCGTCGATGTCCTTGTAGGCGGAGGCGGCCTCCTCAAGGTCCTTCGGGCCGCGGATGGCGTGCACGATGCCCTTGGCGTTGAGCTTGGCGATCTCATCCTCAAGACTCAGGGTACGCACGGCCTCGGTGCGGGACATCGCCCTGCCGGCTCCGTGGCTGCAGGAGAGGAACGAGTCGGGATTTCCGAGACCTTCCGTGATGTAGGACTTTGTGCCCTGGGAACCCGGGACGATGCCGATCTCACCGGATCCCGCCCTTGTCGCTCCCTTACGGTGAACGATGACATCCTCCCCGAAATGGTTCTCCCAGGCCGCGTAGTTGTGCGCAATGTTTATCATAGGTTCAAACTCAGCCTCCGGAACCACATCCTTGATCACCTCGCAGATGCGGTCCATCATCAGTTTCCTGTTGGCCAGCGCGAACTGTATGCAGTACTGCATCTCGTTCCAGTACCGTCCGCACTCATCGGACTTCACCGGAAAGAACGCCAGACCATTGTCCGGATCCGTCTTGGAGAACCACATAGCGTTCAGCCTCTCCGCCAGACCGCTGTAGTGGTCGCAGACCAGCTTTCCAAGATTGCGGGATCCGGAA
Source organism: Lachnospiraceae bacterium (assembly GCA_963604455.1). GTDB lineage: Bacteria > Bacteroidota > Bacteroidia > Bacteroidales > UBA932 > Cryptobacteroides. The sequence goes on from CAVCRL010000001.1 coordinate 8,371, forward strand.
TGGATCATTATCCAAAGCCAGCCATATTCATCCTTCTGAAGCTCGATGAAATGGTTGCCGCCGCCAAGGGTGCCTATCTGCTTCAAGGCTGACTTGTACTGATTCTTGACGATAGTCATCGAGTCTATGTCAAAGCCCTGCGGCATCAAGGACTCGTCCTGCGCGGTCTTATGCCTGTCCATCCCCAGCGGAATCCTCTTGCGGACGCCACGCATAATGCCTTTCCTCAAGACCTCGGCCGTTATGTCCTCGACACGCACATTGGTCTTCACGGCGCACATTCCGCAGCCGATGTCAACTCCCACGGCGTTCGGAACCACCACTCCCTTCGTGGCGAGCACTCCCCCGATCGGCATCCCCACCCCGGCGTGCACGTCCGGCATAAACGCCAGATGGTGGAACACGAACGGAAGCGCCGCAAGGTTGTAGATCTGCCTGTATGCTATCGGGTCAAGAACCTTAGCCCAGATCTTGACCGGAGTGTCATTGATCAAAAACTCGTTCATAGTCATTGAATATCAAAGCGTTTCTCAAAACAATCCTCATCAGCGATATGCCACCTGCCCGTCGTGTCACGGCCATTCACTGATAACTGCCGCAAAGTAAAAGGCCTACCGCGCAACGTTTTTGCGTAGTGGAAAAAATTTACGAAATTTGCCGAAATTGTTACTGAATATGCCCGCGAACAAGAACGCCCTGCTGCGCTACAAGACCATCGACAAATGCCTGAGGAACCGCGCGAGACGATGGACCCTCGAAGACCTAGTCGAAGCCTGCTCCGACGCGCTTTACGAATATTCCGGCAAGGATGAATATCTTTCCGTCCGTACCATCCAGCTCGACATTCAGAGGATGCGCTCGGACGAGCTTGGCTACAACGCCCCGATTGTGGTCCGGGACAGGAAATACTACACCTACGAGGATCCGGAATATTCAATCTCGAATGTGCCGCTGACGGATTCGGATCTGGGGCAGATGAGGGAGGCCGTGGCAGTCCTGAAGCAACTGTCCGGTTTCGGTGGATTCTCGGGCGTGGATGACATCGTCGGGCGGCTTGAGGACTATGTGAACGCCGTTAGGGAGGAGCGGAGACCGGCCATATTCCTGGAATCCAACGAGCGGCTGAAAGGCCTGAATCTCATCACACCGCTCTACGAGGCGATCGTCGCCCGCCGGCCAGTCCTTCTGACTTATCACTCATTCAAGTCTCCGAGAGCCAAATCGTTCATATTCAGTCCTTACATCTTGAAGGAATACCGCAACCGCTGGTTCGTCTTCGGCAGGGGCGAGCGGGACAACTACGTCGTCAACCTTGCGCTTGACAGGATCGAGGCCATAGAAGCCGCTCCCGCGGAGGCGAGATTCATACCGGACGAAAAGTTCGTTCCCGAGGAATATTTCAGGAATATGATCGGTGTGACGAAGATTCCGGGGAAGGGCGACCGAGAGACGCTGGTCCGGTTCAAGGCCACGCCGAAATTCGCTCCGTACATCGAGACCAAGCCGCTGCATTCCAGCCAGATGGTCGTGGAGCGGGACGAGGACGGTTCGGTGACGTTCCAGCTTGATGTCTGCTTGAATTTCGAGCTGGAGAAGTCGCTGCTGGAGTTCGCCGACGGGGTGAAGGTTCTGCGGCCGAAGTCTCTTGTGCGGTCGATCGCGGCGAGGCTGCGTCTCGCGGCTGGGCAGTATGAATGAATTGCAATTATAGAATGATGTTATTATCTTTGCCATCCACAAATTGAATGACCTAATGACTGACAAGCGAACACAGAATCTCAAGAATTTCCTTTCGGAACTGTCCGGAAAGGCTTTGGCGTATCTTTTTCCGGGAGTGGACAAAGAGACGCTCGGCGAGCGATCCCATCGATACCTGGCTGAAGAGTGTCCGCCAGTATTTGCCAGTTACTCAAAATTAATAGATCTCGAAGAGTCGGAGACACCTTGCATAGAACTGGGAGCGCCTGATACAGAACCGGAAGCACCTTATATAGAACCAGAAACATTTGCCGCAAACCCGGACACGCCAAAGGCCGCTGCCCGTAAACAGTCCAAGAGGGCGAAAAGAACAACCGGATTTCTCTGGGAAAAGCGCGATAATACCTTCTATGATTTATATGACGGAGATCTGAATCAGGAGGATTGGCTTGATGAACCGGCCGTTCCGGATCTCGAACCAGATGTTCCGGATCTCGAGCCGGACGGGCAGACCAGGGCACTGCTTGCGGAGATAGAGAGGCTGCAGAGGAAATATGGAATCACGATCGAGGAGCTGGAGGCCGTGATTGCCTTCAGGGTGAAGCTCAGCCGTCTGCACATAACCGAAAAGAAAGCGATCGTGCTGGAGGATTTCGACCACAAGGAGGTTAAGATGGACACGCTGACCAAGGCTGTTTTCCTGCTTTACCTCAAGCACCCGGAAGGGATACGCTACAAGGAACTCTCTGACTATCAGCAGGAACTTGAGGAAATATATTCATCAATCACCGGCAGGGAGGATCTTGACAGCATCCGGAAGAGCGTGGCGGATCTGTGCGACCCGCTGAACAACTCCATCAACGAGAAGGTGTCCAAGGTCAAGAAGGCGTTCAAGGATGTGGTGAATGAACATACCGCAAGGTTCTACTACATCGACGGGAAAAAAGGAACGGCCAAGAGGATCGCCCTTGACCGTGACTTTGTGCTCTGGGAATAGCGAAAGAACAGATGAGCGAAGGGTCAATTCGACAGGCTCAGTGACCCTACTATCCTTCCTCACCGGCGTCCTCATCAGACGAGCCGGAAAAGAAGTCGGCGGCATCGGCAAGAATGGATTTACCGATATGCATCCTTCTCGCGAATTTAGTCTGAGCCTCATTTAATACCATCGACATACACACCACCCCTTCCGGCGTCGCGTCATAGTTCATCGCGTTCTGGATATTCAGATCCCTCGCCACCTCGACGGCATCCTGGTTAGCTCCGATGTAGGCGAACGTCCAACCCTTCTTCCTCTGCATCGCGACAATATCCTTGACGGCCCTTCCGGAATATTCCTGGGAGGAGTTCTCCATCCCGTCCGTGATGATGGTCACCAGGACTCCGTCGCCGGCCTCCACTTTGCGGTCAAGCTCCGAGATGGCCTTCCCCATCGCATCGTATAAAGGGGTGCAGCCGCCCGGCTGGTAATCTTTCTTCGTCAGATCGGAGACCTCTCCAACCGGCACACAGTCCCTGCGGGTCCTCACACCACTCATACCATCTCCCTCGAATGTCACGACTGACACAAAGTGCCTCTGCTCAGGGAAATTCTCCTGATTCTTTCTGATTCCGTTGATCGTCTCGTTGATCCCGCCGAGCGCCTGATTGTAGATCGAGCTCATCGAACCGCTCTCATCCAAAATGATGAGGTTGTAGATCTTCATTGTCTTGTTCTCTTCCATAACTGAATATATTAAATTAGGTGAATTGTGTTTTCTACCTTGTTTCTGACGCAAAGATAGCGGTGCTTCCGCGCATCATCTCAACGTCTGCAAGGCTTGCAGAATCCGGACGCGCCCCACTGCCACATTTTTACAGTAAAAAGGGCTATATTTGCGTCAAAATATTCATAGATAATGGCAAAGAATTTTTTCAAGAGATACATCTGGCTGGTTGACCTGATCAACCGCAAGAGCTACGTTTCCTTCCGGGAGATCAGCGAGGCTTGGAGGCGCAGTCCGCTGAACGAGACGGGAGAGCCTCTGTCGGAGAGGACCTTCTTCAACCACAAGCAAGCCATCGCGGACATATTCGGGATAGAGATCCTCAATGACAGGAGCCTCGGGTTCCACATCGGGCATTCTGATGTCGGGAGCGACGAGACAGCCAATTGGATGCTCCACACACTGTGCCTGAACAACGTGCTGAAGGAGAACGCCGATATGAAGGACCGCATACTTATGGAGAAGATCCCTTCGTCCGAAAGGTTTCTGACAGACATCATCAGCGCGATGCGTGACTCCAAGGTGATCAGCCTCTGCTACCAAAGCTTCCGGCACCCGGAGCCGCACTGCTTCAACGTCCGGCCATATTGTGTCAAGTACTTCAAACAGAGGTGGTATATGCTCGGCGACAGCGACTTGGGGCGGCGGATATATTCATTGGACAGATTCGTGGATATGGAAGAGCTGGAGGAGAGTTTCGAGCTGCCGAAGGATTTCGACGCGGAGGAATATTTCCGGAATTTCTTCGGTGTCATCATCGGTGAGGATCCGGAGGACATCAGGATCCGTGTCGTACCGAACCAGGTCAAGTACTTCAGGACGCTGCCGCTGCACGGGTCGCAAAAAGAGGCGGTGCAGGAGGACGGAAGTTCGGTTTTCAGCTACCATATCGCTCCGACATTTGATTTCGTGCAGGAGATTCTCTCGCACGGAGCGGATGTGGAGGTGCTGGAGCCCGCTGACCTTCGGGAGAATATTCATAAGATCATACGTACAATGAACTCAATCTACGATAGCAATGACTGATTTCGCGGCTATAGATTTCGAGACGGCGAACGAGTGCCCGAGCAGTGTCTGCTCCGTTGGTGTCGTTGTCGTGCGGGGAGGTGAGATCGTGGACAGATTCTACAGCCTGATCCACCCTGAGCCTGAGTATTACCAATGGTTCTGCCGGCAGGTACACGGCCTTGGGCCAGAGGACACCGATGAGGCGCCGGTGTTCCCTTACGTCTGGGGAAAGGTGGAGCCGCTGATCGAGGGGCTGCCGCTCGTGGCGCATAACAGCCGTTTTGACGAAGGATGCCTCAAGAGCGTTTTCAAGGTCTATCAGATGGATTATCCGGATTATGAGTTTTTTGACACCTTGGAGGCATCACGGAAGCATTTCGGTTGCAGCCTTCCAAACCATCAGCTCCAGACAGTCTCCGAGGCCTGCGGGTACGATCTGACGAACCATCACCACGCTCTGGCTGACGCGGAGGCCTGCGCGGCGATCGCGATGGAAATTCTGTAACGATTTTAAACTTTTCTTTGTCCCCACGGCCGCCAGAGCACGATTAATTACAATTTATAAGCATTTTCGCAAGAAATATCACATATCACAACATACGCATCAAATAACTTTATAAGAATATACGTCCAGAGCGCACCCTAATACGCAAACCACACCGATACAGGGCATATTCTTAAAGAGAAAATCGTGCTTACATATTATAACTTATTGGATTTTTTAGTAATTTTAGGCCATTAAACCAATTAATGTTATATGAAACGATTCTTAACTTACGCCCTGGTAGTACTGCTGGCGACAGCGTGCTACAACGACGAGGAACTTAAATCCCGTCTGGACGATGTGGAGCAAAGGCTTACGAAAGTCGAGGCTCTGGTCGCATCACTCAACACCCAACTTTCCGATCTGCAACAGCTGATCGACGGCAAAAAGTTCATCAGCGACATCGAGGACAAGGAAGACGGGACCCACGTCATCACCTTCGTCGATGCTTACGGAGAGATGTCAACCATCACGCTTTCTGATGGCGAATCCCCTGACATCTCCGTGAAGCAGGCTCCGGACGGGAAATGGTACTGGACCGTGAACGGTGAGTGGCTTCTGGATTCAGACGGGCACACGATACCTGTAACGGGCGAGCGCGGAGTGACCCCTTCTATGAAAATCGAGAACGGGAAATGGTATGTCTCCTACGACCACGGTGTCACGTATGTGGAATGCGGCAAGGCCACCGGAGACGATGGAGACGCTTTCTTCAAGGAGGCCCGGCTCAGCGATGACGGCAAGACCGCTTACCTGACACTCGCGGACGGCACTGTGCTTACCTTTGAAATATACAAGGAGTTCGGAATCGCCGTCGAGGTTCCTTCCTCTCTGATATATTCCGGACAAACCAAGGAATATGCCTATACGATAACCGGAGGCGACAAGAACACGATTCTGGAAGTACTCCCTAAAGGTAATTGGGAGGCCGAGGCCAAGGCCACGGATGAAAAGAGCGGAGTCATCGCCGTGACCGCCCCTGACTCTCCGGAGGCCGGCAAGGTCATCCTGCTTCTGAGCGACGGAGCCAACAAGACCTTGATGAGGACCTTGACTTTTGTGGCCGGGAATATGCACGTCAGCACGACATCCGTCGAGAGCCCGACGTCAGGCGGAGTCTTCAACGTGGATGTCACCACGAACCTTGAGTTCACGGCCGAGATTGAAGGTGACCAGACCTGGGCACGGTTGGTCGAGACAAGGGCTTACGAAGTGTACACCAAGACGGTGAGCGTCAGCGTCGACAAGAACGAGATGCCTTACGCGAGGGAGACAAGGTTGACTTTGAAGAATGACGGCAACGTTGTCGAGTCCATCGTCATCTACCAGAATCCCGTCACTTATCCGGACAATGTGATGGTCCTGATGATGAAGCCTCTCGCGAAAGACAGTTGCGTCGTGCTTCCTGTGACACACAACAGCGCGGCGCCGGAATACTATGTGGACTGGGGTGACGGCTCAAAGGACACTGTCAAATCACAAAGCTACCCGAAACACAAGTACAATGATGTATCCAGGTTGTACCCTGTCCAGATCAGCGGGACAATCCGCACGATCGGCAAGCCCAACACTTTCGGACACGAAGCGGACCTCGTCGAGGTGATCCAGTGGGGAGGCATCCCTCTTGCCGGCCTAAGCTTCAATGGTATGACAAGCCTGACACGTGTCGCCGTCCCTAAGGGTGACGAGCTCAAGAAGCTCACCAGCTGCAATGGCTTGTTCCAAAAATGCACAAGCCTGAAGGAAGTTCCTATCGGATTTATGGACGCGATCAATTCACAAATCACCAACTTCAACTATGCGTTCACCAACTGCGAGTCTCTGGAATATCTGGATCCGGACATATTCAGAAACTTCACCAAGGCGGGAGTGGTGATATGGCAGATCTTCAACGGCTGCAAGAGCCTCAAGAGGCTGCCTACCCTCAGCCACTTCAAGCTTTCCAATGACGCCAATATGCTCAACCAGACATTCACGAACTGCGAGTCGCTGGTCGAGATTCCGGAGAATATGTTCAACGAGACCGCCAAGGCTGCCATAAGGGCTTCCAAGATGCAGAGGACATTCGCCAACTGCAAATCACTGAAAACCATACCTGACAGCTTCTGGGACAACCTTCCTGTTGACAGGATCACGGAATTGAACTATACGTTCCAAGGATGCGAGTCCCTAAGCTCAGAGAGCCTCGGATTCCTGAACAAGCTCAAGAATGTGTATAAATGGCAGAACACCTTCGATGGCTGCACCTCTCTGACAACCCTTCCGGAATGCGAGGTGGAGATTGACGGCAAGACCATCAGCGTGCCTGTGTACAAAAGGGATTCCGAAGAATATAAAGCCTATTTCGCGAACCGCAGCTATTCATCGACCAATTTCTGCTTCAAGGGCTGCGTCAACCTTGAGGGCTATTATGACAAGATCCCTCAGGCCTGGGGCGGCGGATGGGACGGATCCACAGAGAAGCCATCCATCGAAGTAACTGCGTCACTTCCGGAAAAAGACGGCTATTTCAGCATCGATTTCCTCGTAAAGGGCAAAGGTGTCGCCAGCGCCTACTACTACCTGACAGCCAAAGTCCTTGCGGACGAGATCCTTCCGAAGTACAACAACTCCTACACCGAGCTGTGCGAACAGAAAGGAATCGAGATCGAAAGCGACTACCTTCAGGCTCTGAACTCAGACCAGGGACTTACCCTCGGATTCACCCAGGGCGTACCTAACGTGGAGTACATTCTCATCGTCTCCGGAAAGAATATGTTCGGCGAAAGCTACGCATACAAGGTCCAGGCCACCTCAACCATCCCTAAAGGATCCGATGAATATGAGCGTTACCTCGGCGAGTGGACAGTCACATCCGCTTCATCCACCGCGGAATACGCTGAATATGACCGCAAGCCTGTCTCGTTCGACATCAAGATCGAGCCATTCCGTGTGGACGAAAGCTATAACGTCTATGGCTGGGGCGTCACCAAGTTCACGGACACGTACCCGATGAAGATGTTCTTCGAGGACGGCAAGCTCTGCGCGTGGACCGGAGCGCATCACGGTTCTGTCATCTACGAAGGGTACCCGTATTCTGACGGCATCAACTACAACATAGCCCTGAACTCCTTTACCCTTTTCGATGACGGGAACTATGGCGTGTATATGGCTGACGGAGAGAAAGTCGGTGTGGCTGAATATGCCGAGGGAAGCTTCAATATGAACGGAGTGAAGTCACCGTACTATGCCAACCTGGGATACGATGTTATGTGCCACGGCTTCGATTTCTGCCTGTCGATGGGTGGTCCAGGCTGGTCCAAGATATTCATAGCTCCTGAGATTGTGAAGGATCAGTATGTAATCCACGGCTCAGACGGCAAGATCTACGCTCCGTACATCCTCGCCCCTTACACCTTCACCAGAAAGGCCACCTCAAGCGAGGCCAATGTCACAATAGAACGCAACCAAGCCCTGATCGACAGCGGCCGCTGCCTCCCTGCGAAGTTCGTGAATATCAGCGGCAAAGCCACCGCCAACGAGCCCGCCGCCGGATTCTACAGATTCTGATCAGACACTATCGACTGAATACTTATTATGAAAAGAGGGAGACCCCATAAGTGGATCTCCCTCTTATTTATTGCTGGATACCACTTTTTCATTCCGTGCCTCTGTTGATCAGAGCATAAGCATAGCCGCTGGACGTATCTTCAGAAAACGGCAGATATGTCCGGCTGTTTTCAGGTTCGGCTCTGATTTTCCTGACACGAAATCGTTCACGCGCGTCGTACTGATTCCGAGCTCTTCCGCAAGTTGCTTCTGGGTAATATGATTCTCTTTCAAGCCGTCAGCGATAAGATCAGCGACGCTTGGCTTCTCTATAGGAAAATGCTCTTGCTCATAATCAATGACAATGTCAGACATCATCATCAGTTCAATGGCCTTGGGGTCATCCAAGGGTGTGCTGTCATCAACCAGAGGAAGCAGATCCTCCACTCTTTTCTGAGCTAATTTATACTGATCTTCAGTGATTATCCTCATAATTATACCCTCCTATATAGTTGAAGCATCAATTTTGTCATAATCTTGATGAGTGCCGACGAAACGTATGAAAACATACCCCATCACAAATTTAACAACGACAATCAACCTATACTTGTTGCCACCGATGTTAAAAACATAATGTTGGTTCCCGACATAGTCAACCGTTCCAAAATACATCCTCATTTCCGCGAAAGAATGCCACTTTGCCTCCTCAACGGTATGATACCAACGTTCAAGCGGTATCATTGCGTCCTCGTGCCCGGCTTGCTCGTAGAATTCTTTCAGTTTTCTGTGCGAAACGATTCTCATATAGCATTACTTAACACAAAATTACATAAATATTCCGCAAATCAAAATTTTTAAAGCGCAAAATTCCAATTTGCGGAATATTTCAAATCCATACATATTCAGAAATACCTAAGATCGCCGAGCCTGCCGAAGCGTCGTGGCGGTTGTGAAATACTCAAATACTCAGAGGCTTACAGGAAACTGAATGTGACGCTGACATCGCCGAAGCGGTTCGGTTTGCCGTTGTACTTCTCGAAATAGTTGCGGGAAAGTTTGCCGCGCCAGACAAGGTCATCGTTGCGGCGGAACGGCAGATCGACCTCGAAACCATAGGATCTGGACTTGATCTTCACGAGGCCGCTGGCTTTCCAGGAAGTCTGCTTGCCGCCGTCATCCTCTATCATAAGGAAGACACACTCCTCAAGCTGCGGAGTCCATTCCGACACGACTATCGTGTTGAAGCGGATCGCTGTGCCGACATATTTCCGTCTCACATTGATCATCATATCCGTGACGGAAGGACTGTACAGCTTAAGCTCTTCCTCGGTCTCCGCGGTGAATCCGTTCAAGGCTCCGCACTTCACAAAGAACTCGGATCCTCCGGCGAACCAGGAATCATAGTTTCTGTGCGCCTTGAACTCTTTAAGTACCAAAGTCTTGAAGCCACCGGATGATCTTGTGGCGACGCTTGAGGACCGCTCCGGATAAAGAGCCTCGGCCATCTGCGGAGTCAAGTGCCTCGCATCCTCATTACGGTTGATGACCCAGACCGGATGATGCCGGGCATATTCCTCATCCACAGTCACTTCCTTGACTATCCAGGAGCCGTTAGGGAGCTGTTCCCTGAGGAATCCCACATTCGAGCCGTCCTGAAGCCGTGGAGCGGAAGACGCTTCACCAGGGTTGAATGTGATGACAGGCAGACTCTTACCGTCCCAATCCTCTGAATATGGCCAATAGATCTGCATCCCGGAGTTTGAGAGGGCATCCGATAAAGATCCGGACCGGGTCACCGGAATGTCTGCGGAGGAGAGGAGGTCGCGCAGCGGGTCAGGATATTCAATCACGGCCCTTGTCTGAAGCAGCTCGTCTCCTACTCCTGATCCAGGGGAGGAAATCAGGTTCGCGAATGGATATTCCTCATCATAACCATTGGAAGAAGACGAGCTTACGGCATCGTGCACCTCACGCACCTGTGTGATTGTGACCGGAAGTCCGGAAAGCATCCGGGCAATACCCTCGGCGGAGAGTTCCGTGACGGAAACGTCAGTTGTGGCAGATTCCTTGAGCGAGAGATCAGGCTGCTCGACCCTCTCACAGGCGGACAAGAACAACGCGGACATCGCCGCAAGCGCCGGCACCACTGGTGTCAGCCACTTTTTCTTTGTACTGAAATTCTTCATTTTAAACGAGTTTAAAGTTAACATTTCGGTACAAAGGGACACAAAAAGAGCCGTGGAAGCAAAAATTCCACGGCTAATTGTCAAAAACGGGCTCTGAGCTATACGCAGCCCTTATTTTGAATAGAAAACAAAGCGGTTTTTGTCGTAAAAATCCTTCACGACCTCGTTTTTCGGGAAACCGGCGTCGCTGAAAACCTTAGCCGTCTCCGGGCCGAAAAGTTCGTTGATTTCCGTAAGTCCCTTACCCTCAGCGGAAAGACATTGTCTGGACAAAGCCGCGATGGAACGATAGAACACAAGCGGATCATCGTCCTCCACAAACAAAGCCGTTGAAGGCTCGTAGTTAAGGACATTGCTCCTCATCTGGGCTTTCTGTGACTCCATAATGTAAGGAGGATTGCTGAGAATCAGGTCGTAGTCACCCTCAGCGAAAGTCTGTCCTTCGGCCAGGACATCACCGACCACAAACTTCGGAGCCAACGCCCCGGTCTCCTTGAGCTTGGCGGAGAAATCCTGCGACGAAGCGACCGCCACGGCCTTTTCCGAGATGTCCACACCTGTCACCTCCGCTCCCGGAATATTCAGGGCCACGGTCCAGGCGATGCAGCCTGAGCCAGTGCAAAGGTCAAGGACACGGACAGGTCTGGCTGATTTCCCGTAGGCCTTCCTCATCCTCTGGATCCTGGAACCGATCTTAACCGCCTCGCGGCAAAGCAGTTCCGTCTCTGGACGCGGAATGAGAACATCCCGGGAGACCTTGAACCTCAGACCGCAGAAATCCGCGAATCCGATGACATACTGGATAGGCTCCCCGGCGGAAAGCCTGTCAAGATCCGAGTTTAGGGTCTCAAGAGACTTGTCGTTCACGATGTACTCCGGCTCAACGATGTGGGTGTAACTTTTCGTGCCAATGCGGCTCTCGCAAAGCATCAGCATAATGCTCCGCGCCTCTTTAGTCGGATAAAGAGGCTCAAGACGGGCGACTCCTTCATTGAGGAAATCTTTCAATAGCATAAGCTTGAAATCTTTTAAAGTTAGAATTGAATATTATGAATTTTCGATGATCCCGGTCAAAAAGTCCGTAATGTCAAGGCCCGCCGCGCGCACCATCTTGGGCACCAAAGAAGCGCTTGTCATTCCAGGGATAGTGTTGACTTCCAGGAAGTACAGGCCATCCTCGGCAAGGATGTAATCCATCCTCACGACACCGGAGCAACCGAGGTGCGAATATATCCTTTTACTTACTTCCTGAATATGTCCGCTCAAATCCTCACTGATCGGAGCCGGGCATATCTCCTGGCTTTGACCGTTATACTTGGCATCGTAGTCAAAGTAATCGTGCTCGGTGACTATCTGTATCACAGGCAAGGACTTGACACCTTCCGCATCGGCATAGGCGGCACAGGTGAACTCCTGGCCTGGGATCCCTTGCTCGATGATGACCGAAGGGCCCTCAGAGAAGGCGAACCGGATCGCCTCCGGCAGATCCTCGGCCTTGCGGACCTTGGAGATCCCGAAGCTTGAGCCTCCGTCGGTAGGCTTCACGAACACCGGGAACTTAAGCTTTTCCACCACCTTACGGCAGACGGACTCGATGTCCATTCCGTTGCGGACATAGACATCAGGGGCGCACTTGACGAAATCAACCTCACGCAGATAACTCTTGCAGGCGAACTTGTCGAATGCGATCGCCGAGACAAACGCGCTGCAACTGCTGAACGGAATTCCCAGCATCTCAAGATAGCCCTGAAGCAGGCCGTTCTCGCCCGGAGTGCCGTGCTGGACTATGTAGGCATAGTCGAACTTTATCTTTTCTCCATAGACCTTCACGGAAAAATCCGTCTTGTCAATCTCCGGTCTGGCACCTTCGGCGAAAGGAATCCGCATCGCGTCCCGTTTCTTCATCGCTACAAGAGACCATTTACCGAACCGTGCGAAAATCTCATAGACATCGTACTTCGTCCCGTCGATGCGCGAAGCGACAAACTCCCCGCTGCGGCAAGCGACCTCCCATTCCGAAGAGTCGCTTCCATAAATCACTGCAATCCTCTGGTACTTGCCCATATTCCTATATTAAATATTCCTAATATATTCCTTTTTATTCAAAATAGTAGTCCTCCGTCTTCTGCTGCACGTCCGTGGCGTCATTGTCGCCTCCGGTGCAGTTCAGGTCGAAGCTCACGCCGGCAGGGGCGATGAAGCGGTCGTTCTCCGAGATTCCGAGGGTGCCGTCCTCAACTACCTTGCGCATAAATATTCCCCAAGTAGGGAGGGACATATGCGCACCTTGGCCGTAAGTGATTGACTGGAAGTGCACCTGGCGGTCCTCCGCGCCCGTCCATATTCCCGCCACGAGGGTCGGGGTGTAGCCTATGAACCATCCGTCGGCGTTGTCGTTGGTGGTTCCGGTCTTTCCGGCGATCTCGCCCATCAGCTTGTAGCGGTAGCGGAGCCTGCTGGCCGTTCCACCCTGCACCACACCTTCCATCAGGTTGACCATCAGGTAGGCCGTGTTCTCCCCTATCGCCTCGCGCTTGCGGTTCGTGAACTCACTGATGACGTTGCCCTGGTTGTCCTCGATCCTGGTCACAAACATCGGCTCGATATAGACACCCTTGGACGGGAACGTGTTGTAGGCGGCCACCATCTCCCAAAGCGACAGGTCTGCCGGTCCGACACAAAGCGCCGGTACCTCGTCGATGTGGCTCTGGATGCCCATCCTGCGCATCATATCAGCCATCGCCTCCGGGCCGAACTGCTTCATCAGGTAGGCCGAGATGTTGTTCGAACTGTTCGTGAGACCCCACTTCAGTGTGACGGTCTTGCCGATCCACTGTTCCTTGTCGGTGCTTCGAGGGGTCCAGGTGTTGCCGTCAGGAAGGACGAACGTCTGCGGAAGGTTCACGACCTTGTCGCACGGTGTCATACCCTCCTGCATCGCCAGCGTGTAAAGGAACGGCTTGATCGTCGAGCCGACCTGACGCTTGCCCTGACGGACGTTGTCGTACTTGAAATAGCGGTAGTTAGGACCGCCGACGTAGGCCTTGACGTGTCCCGTGCCCGGCTCCATCGCCACGAAGGCCGTACGGAGAATCGACTTGTAGTAGCGGATCGAATCGTCCGGAGTCATAGTCGTGTCGGCGTAACCTTTCTTATTATAGGCGAACACACGCATCTTCACCGGCTGGGAGAACGTCTTGAGGATCTGAGCCTCGGTCAGTCCCTCTTTCTTGAGGGTGCGGTAGCGGTCGCTCCAACGTCTGGCCTGACGCATAACCCTGTCCCTCGTCTCCTCGTCTATGTCGTTGGAGAAAGGCTTGTTGGTCTTGCTCCGCAGATCCCTGCGGAAGTCAGCCTGAAGATCGCGGATCCTCTCGGCGACAGCCTCCTCGGCATATTTCTGCATCTTGTAGTTGATGGTCGTGTAGATCCGCAGACCGTCCCTGTCAAGGTCATACTTGCTTCCGTCAGACTTCTTGTTCTTCTCAAGCCAGCCGTACAGGTCGTCCGTGGCCCAGGCAAGCGAGTCGGCGGAATAGTCCTCGACCATCGTGTAGTCGGACCTGCGAGGCTTCTTGGCGTTCATAACGCGGCGGACCATATCCCTGAAATAAGGAGCCAGACCGGCGTTGTGGTCCTGCACCTCGTAGTTGAGCTCTATAGGAATAAGACGGATGGAATCCCTCTGGGACTCGTCCAGATAGCCGGCCTTCTCCATCTGGCCGATCACGAAGTTCCTTCTGGTCAGAGCCTTGTCCGGATTGATGGCCGGATTGTACCTTGTCGGCTTGTTGACCATTCCCACAAGCATAGCGCTCTCCTCGACAGAAAGCTCGGACGGGAGCTTACCGAAGAATGTCTCCGAAGCCGAACGCACACCGTACGCACCGCTGCCGAAGAATATGGAGTTGAGGTACATCGTCATAATCTCGTCCTTGGTGTAGTCCCTTTCGAGCTTCACGGCTGTGATCCACTCCTTCAGCTTGACCCACACCATCCTGACGTGGTATATTCCCGGGATCTTACGCCCCATCTCGGCCCTCGGGTAAAGGGTCTTCGCCAGCTGCTGGGTGATCGTGCTGCCGCCGCCCTGGCTTGATTTACGCATCAGGATGGTCTTGAAAAGCACACGTCCAAGTCCCTTGAAATCAATTCCGGAATGCTTGTAGAAGCGGATGTCCTCCGTGGCCACGGCGGCGTGCACAAGATTCGGGGAGATCTCGTCGTAGGAGACGTAGGTCCTGTTCTCGATGTGGAACGTCGTCAGGATCTCCCCGTCATCCGCGATGACCTGTGTGGCCAGCTTGTTCTCAGGGTTTTCCAGCTCCTTGAACGACGGGATGTCGGCGAACATCCAGACAAGGAGTATCATAAAGACGAGAAGCAGCACCGGAAACGTCACCACGATCCAGAACCACTTGATTATTTTCTTTCGAGTCGAGTCGGTCATAATAAAGACAAATTTATAACAAAATTTGGAAAATTGCCCAGTTTGTGGCTTACTTTGCAGATTGAAATGGCAAACTATCTATGAAAGGCCTGTAAAATAGAACAATATGGCAGACAATCTAGTTATCGTCGAGTCTCCGGCCAAAGCCAAGACTATACAAAAATTTTTGGGTGAAGGCTATGTGGTAAAGACAAGTTTCGGCCACATCAGGGATCTTCAGGACAAGAAGCTGAGTGTGGATGTGGAAAGGAACTTCACTCCTGAATATGTCATACCTTCCGACAAGAAGAAGGTCGTGGCGGAGCTCAAGAAGGCGGCGGCAAGCGCTTCCACAGTGTGGCTCGCCTCCGATGAGGACCGAGAGGGAGAGGCCATCTCCTGGCACCTCTTCGAGACTCTCGGACTGAATGAGGCACAGACAAGGAGAATCGTTTTCCACGAGATCACCAAGGACGCCATCGTGAACGCCGTACAAAACCCGCGCTCCATAGATATGAACCTTGTGAACGCCCAGCAGGCGCGCAGGGTTCTGGACAGGCTTGTCGGCTTCGAACTCTCACCGGTCCTTTGGAGAAAGATCCAGCCTAAACTATCCGCAGGACGTGTGCAGTCAGTGGCCCTGAGGCTTGTGGTCGAGAGGGAAAAAGAGATTATGGCGTTCGAGAACGAGGCCTTTTACAAGGTCGCGGCGCTTTTCCATCCTACAGATTTCCCGGCTTCAGTCAAGGTTAAGGCCGTACTGGACACCAAATTCAAGACCATAGATGAGGCAAGGCGATTCCTTCAAGACTGCATAGGAGCGGCCTTCACGGTCTCCGACGTGGAAAAGAAAGATGCCACACGCTTCCCTGCCGCCCCGTTCACTACATCCACGCTCCAGCAGGAGGCCGCAAGGAAGCTGCGTTTCCCTGTCAGTATGACAATGAGGGTCGCGCAGAGTCTCTACGAGCGCGGTCTCATCACTTATATGAGAACGGACTCCACAAACCTCTCCACTCTGGCTCTCGGCACGGCCAAGAAATTCATCACCGAAAATTTCGGTCCTGAATATTCCAAGACACGTCAGTTCAAGACCCACAGCAAGGGCGCGCAGGAGGCCCACGAGGCGATCCGCCCGACATACATAGAGAACACGGAGATCGAGGGCACGGCGCAGGAACAGAAGCTCTACAACCTTATCTGGAAAAGGACGGTGGCGTCGCAGATGGCTGACGCCAAGGTCCTCAACACAACCCTGAAGGTGGCGTCAGACAAGAGACCCGAGAAGTTCAACGCACAGGCCACACAGGTGCTCTTCGACGGATTCCTTAAATTATATATCGAGGGGACGGACAATCAGGATCCGGAGGATGAGGAGATTATGCTCCCCGACCTCCAAACCGGAACCGCGATGGAGGAAAAAGGCATAAACGCGGAATGCAAGTTCACATCAGCGCCGCCGAGATATTCAGAAGGCACTTTGGTCAAGAAACTTGAGGAGCTCGGAATAGGCCGTCCTTCCACCTATGCGTCTATCATCGCGACCCTGACCACCGGCCGCGGCTACATCGTCAGGGGTGACAAGGAAGGCAGGAAAGTCACAGTCAATGACTTGGAGTTGAAGAACGGATCCGTCACCGAAAAGTCCAAGACCGAGACCGTCGGCGCCGAAAGGGGCAGGCTGCTCCCGCAGGAGATCGGAATGATCGTGACCGACTACCTTGAGAAGAATTTCACCGACATTATGGGCTACGACTTCACGGCGAACGTCGAGAAGGAGTTCGACCAGATCGCAGGCGGCACACTCGTCTGGAACGAGGTCATCGGCGAGTTCTACTCTCCGTTCCACAAGAAAGTCGAGGAAGTGCTCCACGACGGCAACTACAGCCACGTGTCCAAGGAACTCGGAACGGACGGCGAGGGCAACAAGATCACCGCGAAGTTCGGCAAGTTCGGCCCTTACATCCAGAAGGGCGAGGGCGAGAAAGCCCAGTACGCGTCCCTCGGAAAGGACCAGCTCATCGAGAACATCACCCTGGAGGACGCGCTGAAAATGTTCCAGCTGCCCCGCACTGTCGGTGAATATAACGGCATCCAAGTGGTTGCCCGGAAAGGTCCTTATGGAGCATTCCTGAAATATGGCGACAGGAATTTCTCGATCCCGCGCGGCAAGGATCCTCTCAAGATCACCCTGGACGAATGCGCGGCCATCATAGAGGAAGGCCTGAACAAGACCGCCGCCAACGCCGTGATGGCTGAATATAAGGACAGCGACATCCAGGTGATCAACGGTCGTTACGGCCCGTACATCAAGCACGGAGGCTCAAACTACAGGATTCCGAAGGGGACAGACGCGGCCACTCTGACCGAAGCGGCCTGCCAGGAGATAATTAACAATTCAAAACCAACGGAAAAAGGGCACCGTCGTTTTAAGAAATCTTGATATTTTAAGATTTTTTATATAATTTAGCGGTTGTTTAGTTATAAATCGAAAGCAATGGCAACTTATCACATTGATCAGATTGACCAGAAGATCCTTTCTTTCTTGGTCAACAACGCCAGGATGCCTTTCCTGGAAATCGCCCGTGAGTGCGGTGTTTCGGGAGCCGCTATTCATCAGAGAGTCAAAAGACTGGAGACCAACGGAGTCATCACCGGATCCAGGCTGCTCGTGAAGCCTCAGGCATTGGGGCTCAACGTGTGCGCCTTCATCAGCGTCACCCTGTCCGAGGCTGACAAATATCCTGAGGTGGTGGCAAACCTCAAGAAGATCGCGGAGATCGTGGAGTGCCATTTCGTGACCGGTAAGGCCGCACTGCTGCTCAAGGCATACTGCTTTGACAATGACCACCTTATGGAGATCCTGATCAACACGATCCAGAACATCCCGTACATCCAGTCCACGGAGACAATGATCTCACTCGACCAGGCGATCGAGCGCCAGGTCTGGGTCAAGGACTACAAGCGGACCGGCCATCAGGCTACCGATTTCGGGAAGAAGACGAAATAATCAGTCTGGCGAGGTCAAGATCCTCGGGAGACGTCAACTTGAAATTATACCTTTCTCCTTCGCAGAACGAGAGAGGTATTCTTTTTTTCATCGCCACCGAAGCGTCATCAGTGAACGCGGTGTCAAACGGCTGCGAATATGCTTCCTTAATATCCTCTGACAGAAACATCTGCGGGGTCTGCGCCCCGAAGATCCGGCTTCTGTCCACAGACTCTCCGTCTGCCGGCACGAGAGACACCGTTCCGTCCTCTCCCTTCACCCTGTCCAAGACCTTGAGCGTGTCCACGGACGGGACCACCGGAATCAGCGAGCGGATCTCCCCCGACTCCATCCGGCCGAACATATTCCTGATCAATCCTGTGGAGAGAAGCGGCCTCACTCCGTCGTGGATCGCCACGATGGCTCCTTCGGGAACCCTTTCCAGGGCGTTCCTTACTGAATGGAAGCGGGTGAACCCTCCCATAACCAGGGTCTGAGGACAGGAGAAGTCCGATGAGACGCAATATTCCTTCCAAAAAGGAATATGATCCTTCGGAAGCACGGTGACAACCTTGATGTCCGGAACGGCCTCGACGAACTTTTCGATCGTCCTGCGCAGGATCGGGACCCCGCCGAGATCAAGGAACTGCTTCGGCACGGAAGCCCCCATCCGGACACCGCTTCCAGCCGCCATAACGATTAATATTTTTTTTCTGCTCATATAATTCTTACAAATATAACTTTTTTCGTATATTTACAAATTGTATAATACACGTTAAAAGTTAGAATAACAGTTATGGCATTTTCATTTCTGACTAAAGAGATAGCAATGGACCTCGGAACGGCCAACACGGTCATATTCAGCAATGACGAGATTGTGCTGGACGCCCCGAGCATCGTCGCGATAGACAACACCACCAAGAAGTGCATAGCGTTCGGACAGCAGGCCAAGCTGATGCACGAGCACACCAACCCGGGCATCAGGACCATCAGGCCGCTGAGAAACGGAGTCATCGCCGACTTCGAGGCCGCCGAGATGATGATCAAGAGCTTCATCAAGCAGGTGAACAGCAAGAAGAAGTCTATTTTCTCCCCGAACCTCAAGATCGTTGTCGGAATCCCGTCCGGCAGTACCCAGGTGGAGATCAGGGCCGTGCGCGACTCCTGCGAGCACGCCGGAGGACGTGATGTGTACCTGATCTACGAACCGATGGCCGCCGCCCTTGGTATCGGCCTTGATGTGGAGGCCCCTAAGGGGAATATGGTGGTTGACATAGGTGGAGGTACAGCCGAGATCGCGGTGATCTCATTGGGCGGCATCGTGGTTCAGGAAAGCATTCCGACAGCCGGCGATGTGTTCAACAGCGACATCCAGTACTATATGCGCCAGCAGCACAACATCAAGATCGGCGAGACCACGGCGGAGAAGATCAAATTCGCCGTCGGAGCGGTCATCCCGGATCTGGACGAGGAACCGGAGCCGTTCGTCGTCAACGGACCGAACCTGATGACCGCGCATCCTGTCGAGGCCACGGTCACCTATCAGGAGATCGCGCACTGTCTGGACAAGTCGATCGCGAAGCTCGAATCCTCGATCCTCCACGTACTGGAGCAGACCCCTCCGGAGCTGTATTCAGACATCGTCGAGAACGGAATATTCCTGTCAGGCGGCGGCGCTCTTCTGCGCGGTCTCGCCAAGAGGTTCACCGAAAAGGTGAACATTCAGTTCCACGTGGCTGAGGATCCGCTCCGCGCCGTGGCCAGAGGAACCTGCATCGCTCTCAAGAAGACATCGAACTACTCATTCCTGATGAGGTAATGCCTAAGGAGAGATCCATCATCCAAAGAATATTCATAGCCGTGGTCTTCATTCTGTTGGAGGTCGCGGCTCTCTTGATGCTTTCGCACAACAACCAGCTTCAAAGACTTTGGATAGCCAGGATCTCGCACGGATTTATGGCCAAAACGTGGGGAACCACGCAGGCCATCTCCGACTATTTCTCCCTAAAGGGGCAGAATGACCGGCTGGCTTTGGAGAACGACAGCCTTCAGAGGATAGTCAGGAGCTATGAGCTGGCCGCCAGGGAGGCGGATCCGGCGTCAAGGCCGGTAATGATGGACAACGGGTTCAACTACATCCCGGCGACCATCATCAAGTCCAGTTCCAACACCCAGCACAACTACCTCATCATCGACAAGGGCAGCGAGGACGGAGTGGTCCGCAATTCAGGCGTCATCACCACGGATGGAGTCATCGGTATCGTGGACGCTGTCAGCCCACACTATTCGTATGCCATCTCCTTCCTCAACACCGAGCTGTTCATCAGCGCGAGGCTTGGGGAATCGGGAGCCGTGGGGCCGCTCGCCTGGGACGGAACAAGTTCTGACGGGGCGATCCTGAAAGAGATTCCGCTCCAGTTCAAGTTCGAGCCGGGAGACACTGTCTATACGAGTGGATATTCATCAATATTCCCGCCTGACATTCCTATCGGGGTCGCCGGGGAGTCGAAGATCATCAACGGCGCCACCAACGAGATCAAGGTGCGCCTCTTCCAGAACCACAAGGCTCTGAAATATGTCACCATCGTCGGCAACGCGCGCGCCGAGGAGATAGAAGCCATTGAGAACCAAGAAGAACAGCAGAAGAAATGAGGAACGGTTTCGCATTGACATACATCTTGCTGACAGTCGCCCAGATGCTTCTGAGCAACTATTGCCACTTCACGCCTTACGTGATGGTGACGATCCTGCCGGCTATGGTGCTTTGCATTCCGACGAAGACGGACACTTTGGCGGCGATGCTGATCGCGTTCGTCACAGGGCTCGCCGTGGACTTCTTCGCGGAAGGGACGCTCGGCATCAACGCCCTGTCCCTTGTTCCGGTCGCACTGCTCAGAAGGCCTGTCATCGGAATATTCTTCGGCAGCGAGCCATTTGAGCAGAAAGAGAATGTCACGATCCGGAAATATGGCTTCGCGAGGGTGTCGTTCGTCGTCACCCTTATGACCTTGCTGTTCCTGGCGATCTACATCACGGCCGACTGCGCCGGCACCAGACCTTTCTGGTTCATCATCACCAGTCTCGGCCTCTCGACCCTGGCCAGCTATCTGGCTTCAGTGTGCATCCTCAATCTGCTGACCTATGAAGACAGAAGGTAGAGGGAGAACTTTGCTGATCGGTCTGCTGGTTGTGGCCGCCATCATTCTCGGACGGCTGTTCTACATCCAGATCATCAACGAGAAGTACAAGAGGGACGCGTCGAACAACTCGATGGTCTATGACATCATCTACCCGACCAGAGGCATCATCTACGACCGCAACGGAAAGATCATAGTCAGCAACAAGGTCACCTACGACATCCTTGTGACCCCAAGGGAGGTCCAGCCGTTCGACACGCTGATGCTGGCTGAAGCATTGGGAGTGGAGCCAGGATTCATCCGGGGCAAGATGGCTGAATATGCCAAAAACCGCCGCCGCATCGGCTACCAGAGCGTGGTGATGCTCAAGCAGATAAAGCCAGAGACATATATGCGGTTCGCCGAGCTTCAGTACAACTTCCCTGGATTCAGAGGGCAGGCCAGAAGCATCCGCGACTACCCGGTCAACGCCGGAGGTAACCTTCTCGGCTACGTCTCCGAGGTGGATGCCAACTACATTGAGAAGCATCCAGGGGAATATCGTTCCGGGGACTATGCCGGCAAGACCGGCATAGAGGCGGCCCGTGAAAAGGAGCTGAGAGGAGAGAAGGGCTACCACATCTACCTGCGGAACTCCCACAACCAGATAGAGCAGCGCTACAAGGATGGGGAGATGGACAAGGAGGCCGTCCCGGGACACGACATCTACACCACAATCGACGCTGACCTCCAGCAATATGGCCAGGAACTGATGAAGAACAAGGTCGGAAGCCTTGTGGCGATCGAGCCGAAGACCGGAGAGATCCTGACGCTGGTCTCCAGTCCAGGAGTCGATGTGAGTATGCTCGCGGACATCGGGCAGCACTATGACGAGATCATCAAGGATCCGCACAAGCCGATGTTCAACAGGGCTGTCCAGGCTCCGTACCCTCCGGGATCGGTGTTCAAGCTCGTGAACGGTCTCATAGGGCTTCAGGAAGGCACGCTGACAACTGAGATGGCCTATCCTTGCAGCCAGGGCTACCATTTCGGAAACCACAAGCTCGGCTGCCACGTGCACAGGTCACCGCTCGTGCTGGAAGAGGCGATAATGATGTCCTGCAACGGCTACTTCTGCTACGTGCTCAAGAATATTCTTGAAAACAAGAAATACCGCGACATTGGCGAGGCGCTTGACAAGTGGAATGAATATGTCCAGAGCTTCGGCTTCGGGCACAAGCTGGGCAGCGACTTTCCTGCGGAGCTGGGCGGGACTATCCCGACCTCGAAACTGTACAACAAGGTCTATGGAAAAGGTGGATGGAAATTCACCACCATAATCTCGATCTCCATCGGCCAGGGAGAGGTTGGAGCCACGCCTATGCAGATCGCCAATCTGGCCGCCACCGTCGCGAACAGGGGATGGTACAAGATTCCGCACATCGTCAAGGCTTCGGAAGGGGTAGAGATCGATCCGAAATATTACGAAAGGCAGTACACGATGGTGGACACGACAAATTTCAAGAAGGTGACGCAAGGTATGTGGAGAGCCGTCAACAGCGGATTCGGGTCGGGAGGAACGGCCTCAATCGCCGCTGTCCCCGGACTGGACATCTGCGGGAAGACCGGCACGGCGCAGAATCCGCGCGGAGCCGACAACTCCGTGTTCATCTGTTTCGCTCCGAAGGACAACCCGAAGATCGCCGTGGCCGCCTACATCGAGAACGGCGGATTCGGTGCGACCTGGGCCGCCCCTATCGCGTCGCTGCTGGTTGAGAAATATCTCAACGGAGAGATCAGCGACCAGCGTCGCGGTCTGGAGGACAGGGTTCTTCAAGGAAACCTTATGTCAAGGGTAAAGGCTTATAAGAACTAAGGGATGGAGAACTTTTCGGACAGAGGCATCAAGAAGAGTGTTGACTGGGCGCTGGTGGCGGTCTACCTGCTCCTTATCCTTATCGGTTGGATCAACATCTACGCCTCCATCCACTCGGAAGGGCCGGCCTCGATATTCGATTTCGGATTCCGCTGCGGCAAGCAGTTCGTGTGGATTCTCACGGCACTGGGGCTCGGAGGAGTGATTCTGTTCGCCATAAACCCACAGTTCTGGGAAAGCACGTCGCTGATTCTGTACTTAGGTGTCCTGGGAATGCTTGTGGCCGTGATATTCCTTGGAATCGATGTCAAGGGATCCCGATCGTGGTTTGAGTTCGGGCCTATCAGATTCCAGCCGGCGGAGGTCTCGAAGATCACCACATCCCTGCTCCTGGCGACGCTTATGAGCCAGGCCAACTTCAGGATCACCAGATTCAAGGACTTTCTTCTGACGGCCCTGATTCTCGGAATCCCTATGGTCGTCATTCTGGCGGAGAGCGAGACCGGCTCCGCACTGGTCTATGTCGGATTCATATTCGTGATGTACAGGGAAGGCTTTTCGGGTTGGTGGATCTTCTGCATCGGAATGGCGGCACTGCTGTTCATCCTTACCCTTACAGCGTCGGCATACGTGTCCATAACGGTGCTCGCCGGAATCCTTCTGCTATGCAACTTTCTCGAATCCGGCAAGATGAGGGCACGGTTCTGGATCTTCTTCGGAATATTCATAATCCTCTGCCTGCTGCCTTGGATCTTCGGGAAGTTCAGCCCTGAGTCCTTCGTCTCCAAGATAAACCCTCTCTACATCCTGATCGGAGTCTGCGTCGCCGCGGCGGGATATCTGATAGTGACAGGCTACAAGTCCAGGCATCGCTTTCTGTCGATGTCCGCCTTGGGGCTGATCGCCGGAATCGCACTCGTTTTCTCCACCGAGTTCATATTCAACAACATCCTGCAGGACCACCAGCGCAAGAGAATAGAGGTGCTGCTGGGGATGAAGGAAGATCCGACCGGAGTCGGCTACAATGTCAACCAAAGTATGATCGCCATCGGTTCAGGAGGCTTCTCCGGAAAAGGCTTCCTGGAAGGGACCCAGACCACCTTCGGATTCGTGCCAGAGCAGAGCACTGATTTCATTTTCTGCACCGTGGGCGAGGAATGGGGATTCATTGGCTGCTTTGTCGTGATAGCCTTGTACGTGTTCCTGATCTTCAGGATTATCTCCGACGCCGAGAAGAGCCGGGAGGCGTTCACCCGGATTTATGGCTATTGCGTCGCCTCGTGCATCTTTATGCACCTCTTCATCAACATCGGGATGACCATCGGCATTATGCCTGTGATCGGCATTCCGCTGCCGTTGCTCAGCTATGGAGGCTCCTCGCTGTGGGCGTTCACGGTGCTGATCTTCATATTCATAGCTCTTTACCGTCAGGAAAAGAAGTATTATTGATTTTTTTTAGTAAATTTGCAGTCTATCGCCTTGGTGGTGAAATGGTAGACACGAGGGACTTAAAATCCCTTGGACAGAAATGTCCGTGCGGGTTCGATTCCCGCCTGAGGCACAAGAAAAGGGAACGGTATCAGCAACCGTTCCCTTTTCTTTGTGTGAATTCTAATTCGCCTTGATCTGGATCCGGGTGATTGTGATGTCGCCGCCGATGATCAGGGCGGTGTCAGTGCCGTTCATCGTCGTCGCCATTCCCTCCGAGACCGAGAATTCCAGGAAGTCCTCACCAGCGGCAAGGGTGATGTTGTTGGGGTCTTTTCCTCCTTCACGGATAAAAGGCGCGCCCCACCAACCATCACACAGACAGAAAGTCTGAGGTGCGTCGTGGTGTGTGAACGTGAACCTGATGGTCTGGCCGGCGGCTGGAGTGACTTCCGAAAGGTCAAGCTCGGACGCCGAGAGATACCACCACCAACCTGTGGTATATTCACCGGCCCAGATCTGGACATATCCATCATCCCCGGAATCTCCGCCGCCCGCGATCTCGTCAGACAGTGTCACCTCAGGCAGGACATACTTCTTGCCGCCACAGTCTTCAAGGACAACCTGCGCGGCTCCAGCCTTGACACCCATCGGTGAATAGATGTAGAGTGAACCGGTGGCCTTACGCTTGAATACACTCGCGTCCACAACTATGTCATTGCCGTCGGCGCCAGGGAAATAAGCCTTGGTGATGAATTCGAGGTCGCTGCCATACACCTCCAAACACTCGTTGATCTTGATTTCCTTGTCAAGAGGAGCGACGCGCGAAGGCACAGGCTTGCCTACAGTCAGCGTCATAACCGACTCGGCCAATTCGCCATCCGCCTCAACCGTTACCGTTCCTCCATCTGTAGAGACACCGGCGGGAGTTACCACAGAAATGTAGCCGTTGCCGACTTTGGTGATGGCGCTAACGGAGACATTGCCGGGGAACACAACGGACGTAGCCTTCTCCAGGCCGGTTCCGGTGATGGTCACGACCTGTCCTTCAATAACTTTTGTAGGCAGGACAGACTTAACCACGAGCACATCGTTGGCATCCGCCACATCATTGCCGCCGCAAGAGGTCACCATCAATCCCGACAGCAACGCCAGACCGGCGATCATAAGATATCTAAAATTCTTTTTCATAAATCTTACTCGTTTGAAATCTCGTTAAAACCTGTTTTACCAATTAGGGTTCTGCGTAAGATTGCCGTTCTTCTGAATCTCAGACTGAGGGATCGGGTACAGATTGTACTTCTCGTCCCACTGGCGTGCCTTGGTGACACGATTGAGGATCAGATCACCGTTCCCGTCCAATTTGAAGTCAGCCACATCCACATCCTTGAAGAACTCGGCGCCCTTCTTCCAGCGGCGCACGTCCCAGAAGCGCTGGCCCTCGAAAGCAAGCTCCACCATACGCTCGCGGATGTAGCGCTCCTCAAAGCCATCATTCCCCTTAAACTCAGGCATCATAATGTCAGGACGGTTACGAAGCACATTGATGGCCTCGTTGGCAGACATACCGAAATCGCCCTTCGCGTCAGCGTCGCCGTAATAGTTGTACATCGCTTCCGCATAGTTGAGGTACACCTCGGCAAGGCGCATCACAATCCAGTTGTGCCGGGTTGTTGTCTGGTTGTTGGCCGTCGTGACGCAATTGCCGTCCACAAACTTCTTCAGGTAGTAGCCGGTCGGAGTGGCGCCGTATTTAGGAGCGCCGTTAAAACCTCCCTGATACGTCTCTATAGCGATCTGCTGAGTCGCATTGGACGGCCAAAGGTCACCGTTCTTCACCACTGTAAGGCCGAAACGCGGGTCCAGGCCATCGTATGGATTCTCAGCGGTCACGTTAACATTTCCGGGATGCTTCTCCTTGAATGTCTTGCCGTCAGCCTGATATTCATAAGCGTCCACAAGCGCCTGTGTAGGGCAGTTGCCGGAGTTGCCGTTCTCCACACCCACAGGATAATTGTACTTCTCGAAGGAATTGCTTGCCTGGGTGCCCAGAACAAAGATGAACTCAGGGTTGGTGAATGTGTCGTGTCCCCACAGACCGGCGTACTCACTGAGTTTGTAGCCCCAACGCTGAGCGTTGTCAATGATGACCTTGGCAGCGGCGGCGGCTTCCTTCCAAAGCTCCTTGTCATTGTCTGTGTTGAACAACGGCGAGGCCTGATAGAGAAGCACGCGGGCCTTCAGCGCAAGGGCGGCGCCACGTGTGGCGCGGCCGATTTCCTGGCCAGGGATGTCATTGTATGACACAGGAAGGTATTCCGCCACGGCATCCAATTCATTGACGATGAACTTGAACACATCCTTGGCAGGAGTGCGCTCAACGCTGTTGGCCTGCTCATTCGTGAGGGTAGTGGTCACCAGCGGCACATCACCGTATGTGCGGACCAGATCGAAATAGAAATAGGCGCGGAGGAAACGCAGCTCGTAAGGGAATATCTCAAACTGCTGCACCATCGTCTGATAGTCAGGATCATATTCATAATCCGACAGGTCGATCTTATGGATCCGCTCCAGATACATATGTACCTGTGTGATGGCACGGTAGGATCTGTCCCACGTGGTCGCGAAAGGATTCGACGGAGTCCAGCCTCCGTTGAAATAGTTGTGGATAGGCGAGAATGAAAGCGCGAACTCGGACTCGTCGGTAGCGCTGGCGATCAGAGCTCCGTTGCCATAGGAATTGTCCTTGAACTCGCTCGGCATCTGCGCATAGACATCATAGACAAGAGCCTTGACACCATTGATGGGGCTGTTGTAGGTCCAATCCTCGTCACGGTTCGACGCCTCGTTGTAATTCAGGTCGGCGCAACCAGCGAGGACCGCGGCGGCCATACCTAAAAGAGCATATTTTATCTTGTACATAAATATTCTTTGATTAGAAAGTTAACGTGACACCTATATTGACACCTTTGAACATTGGATATGCCGTAGAAAGCACCTCGGCATCCATAGCATCGACATTGTCAAAGGACAGAAGGTTCTCGCCCTGCACGAATATCTTCGCGGCTGCGACAGAGATCTTAGAGAGCACCCTCTCCGGAACCTTATAGTAAACCTCGATGTTACGCAGCTTCAAGAAGTGGACAGGCTTGTACCAGACATCGCTTGCCTGGCTGTTGTTGCTGTTGTTCTGGGTTGTCAGGCGTGGGTAGAGGGCGTTATCGCCGGCCACATCCCAGCAATTGTTGTAGTAGTCCACCGAAAGGTTGCCGTTATTGGCCATACCACCCCATATCGCTGACGGAAGATACTTCATATAGTTGCCGGTACCCTGGAACCAGGCGTTCAGGCCGAAGCCTTTGTATTCCACGCCAAGATTGAAGGCGTAGTTAAGCTCAGGGATGCCGGTCGCGCCATCGAGGCTGGTGACATCGAACTGGTTGATCACATTGTCACCGTTGAGGTCCTGATATTTGATGTCACCGGGACTTACGGTGGAGAATTCCTGACGATTGCCCGAATTGATGTCGGCCTGATCCTTGAAAAAGCCCGCCGACTTGAGTCCCCAAGCCTCGTTTACCCTGTGGCCTACAGGATCACTCAGAGGATAGGTCGGGGTTCCGATGTACTGGACAACCTCATTGCGTGCCCACGACAGGTTGGCCCCCAGATTCAGGTTAAGGTCGGAAGCGATTCTCTTCACATACTTCGCGCCAATCTCAAAACCGTAGCTGTTGACTTTGCCGACATCATTGTAGGACGACTGTATGCCGACAACAGACGAGTTCTCATAGCTTGCGGAGAGCATAATGTGACTGCGAAGCTGGTAGAAAGCGTCAACAGAGACATCAAGGGCATCCGCCAGACGAAGGTCAGTTCCGATGTTGAAATTCGTGGAGGTTTCCTGCGAGAAATCAGTGGTCGGGAAGGAGCCCAGAGACGCTCCCCACGTCGCGCCATAGTTATTGCCTATGATCACATAGCCGTGAGACACATCCCACGTAGGAAGCCACATTCCATAGGTCGGCATATAGTCGGTATGCTGAATACCGGCCGACGCGCGCAGCTTACCATAATTGAACAGACCATCGTTGTTGTCCGCGTAAATCCAGCCGAGTGACAGTACCGGAGAGAAAGCCCACTTGGAAGGATAGGTACGGCTGGAGCCATTGCCAGCGAGCACAAGATCAGCCACATAACGGTTCTGGAAATCGTAATGGAATGATCCCATAACGTTCTGACGATAATAGGTGTTTCCACGTCCGTCAGCGCTCACGCCACTGTTGTCGTAAACAAGGCTGGCGTTGAAGTGATCGTCACCGAAGAACGAGCGCTTGTAGTTCAACCCGATGCTGGCCTTAGCTTTCCACCATTGGCCGGCGTTCCAGTTACTGAATGTGAGGTCCGTCTCCTTGTTTCCGAATATATTCAAGGACACATCGTCCTTGTCGCCGATGGTTCCGTTGTAACGTTCGTAGCCATATTGATGCGCCTTGTGGGAGTTTTCGGCGTAGATAGCCGAATTTGCATAGCCGGCGCTGACGAACATATTCAATCCATCAAGCAGGAAATCAAGCCTTTGCGACAGTTTGGCATCCACCCACAGCTGGCGCTGATGGGTCTTGTAGAACCCGGACTCCTGAATCTTGGCGACAGGGTTGGCGTCACCGTAAGCCTCATTTCCACCCCAGACTCCGGTCGTGGTCTTGTAAGGGAAAGCGCTTGCCGGCAGATTGTAGATGGCGGCCGTGGCATCGTCAGCACCGATGTCGGACGGACGCTTGGTCTCCTGGAAAACGCCAAAGAGGTTCACCGACATAAGGGTTGTCTTGGTAAGGTTGAAATCGAGGTTGGTGCGGATGTTGGCCTTCGACTGACGCAGCTGTGAATTGTAGTCCGGCTGCTTGGTGTCCTTGAAGGCACCTCGGGCATCGGTATAGTCGATGTTGGTATAGTATTTTACCTTGTCCGTTCCTCCGTACACAGAGACGTAAGCGTGGTCTTCGTCCGCGCTGTTCTTGAAAACTAGGTCACGCCAGTTCACATTAGGATAGAAGAATTGGTCTGAGCCATCTTTGAACAGGCTTAGTTCCTTCTCGGTGTATGCAAGGGAGAGTCCATCGTTATTGCGGGCGTGGTTGAAAGAGTTGGCATACACATAGCCGTCCACCATATCAGCGAATTCAGGATTGAACTGGAACTTATGGCTGTAGTTCACCTTGACGTGTGTCTTGCCTTCAACGCCACGCTTTGTCTTCACCAATATGGCCCCATTGACTCCTTCATAACCAAGAAGAGCCGTGGCGGCGGCATCCTTGAGGACGGTGACGCTCTCTACCTCCTCCACACTGAGGCGGTCGATCGGCCGCTCGTAGCCATCGACGAGGATGAGGATGCTTTTATCGTTAAGCGTGTGATAGCCACGAATATTAAACGAGGCACCCTTGTTCTCATCACCCGAGAAACCACCTTGCGACAAAGCCGTAAGGCCTGGCAGACGGCCATAGAGTGCCTGGGCGAGATTGGTGGCCGAAGTCTGCCGCAATTCCTCCCCGGTGATTGTGGTCGCGGCGGCCGTGCTCAGGAATTTGCTTGTCTCAACTCCGTACCCCAAGTCATAGGCATCCGCATTCTTATCGTCGAGTTTAACCTGCGCGTTCGCCGTGATGGAGGCGACAGCGACCGCAAGTGTCAACATTCTATATATATTCATATCTTAAAAATCTTATTGATATTTAACATCCGGATCACCATTACCATCCAGGATTCTGGTTAAGGCCATAGCCCTTGTTGATCTCATCTCGTGAAATAGGCGAGAGATACCATTTGTCACTCCACTTGCTCGTCTGGCTGTCAGTGTCCCACCAAACACGGATATTGTTGGTGCAAGGTATCTTCTCATAGATGCAGGCAGGCCAAGGCTCGCCAGGCTCAAGGCTCGTGTCGCCGTTGTAGTCGGCCGGATCCATCTTCTTGCCTTCGGCATCCTTGCGCCATATACGCAGCTGGTGCACTTGCTTCTTGAATATGTCGGATCTCTTGTAGCGGATGAGGTCATACCAGCGGACATCCTCATAACCGAACTCACAGGCACGTTCCTTAAGGAGCTGCTCTATGAAATTGTCCTTGTTTGTGGTCAGGTTAAGCTGCGGGTTCATCACCTCCACCTTTCCAAGGCCCACTCGCGCGCGCACCTTGTTCATCTCGTCACAGGCTTTCTGCAAATCACCGGTCTGAGCGAGCGCCTCGGCGTAGCAAAGATGAATGTCAGCCATACGCAGATAAGCGTAGTTGGTCGGATAGTATGCCGCATAGCCGTTGTCACGGAGATACTTGAACAATTTCATACGGGTTGACCAAGGATTGTCGGTGACCGCCGGATTGAAGGTCTGGTCAACATTGCCGCCCTGCCACAGCTCGGTGCTCGAAAGTCCCTGATACTGCTCGACAAGATTGTTGCGGTTCACCACCATTGTCTCGTAGAGACGCGGGTCGCGGCCGGCAAAGATGTCCACATTGTCAGGATTGTCAGTATTGAATATATTGTCGTAAGGGAAGTTACGGCCGTCAGCCATTCCGAACATCTCCATATATTCGAGGGTGAAGAGAGCCATTCCGAACTCATCCATTCCCTCAACATTCCAGTCACCGTTCCAAGCGTTTGTGCCAGGGCCGGCGTGGACTTCGATCACCTTCTCGGAGTTGCCACGGAACCAATAGGCCGCGCGGAAAGCGTTGCAATAGTCCTGCTCGCTGTTACCGTCAGGCTGAACGAGGGCGAAATAGTTGCCGTTGGCGCTATTGGCCTGGAAGAACTCCTCGCAAGCCTTCAGCGCTTTCTGCCACAACTCTGGTTTATAGCCACCGACCCATACCTGATTGATGTCCTGGTTCTCCTCGTTGCGGGTGAACTCAAGATAAGGCTCGTCACTGTTGAACAGAGGTGAAGCCACGAAGTTCCACAGCCTTACACGCAGGCCATAGGCTGAACCTTTGGTCAGACGTCCTGAATTGGTGGCCTGATCCTGCACATAGAAAGGAAGACCCGGCTCGTCAATAGCCGCCTGGATAAGGCCATCGATGAACTCCGCCGTCTCGATGACGCTCATACGCTTGCCATCCACAACATCGGCGGCCAGGAATGAACGGTCAACTTTCGGAAGACCTCCGAAGTTACGGAAAGCGTCAAGGTAGCGCGACGCCATAATCACATACGCCTCACCACGAAGCTGGCTTTTCTCCGAATCGCTCAGATCCGGGACGCGGTCGATGTTCTCTACGAATATCCAGCCCTCACGGATGGTACGCCATATGCCCGCGCGGTTGTTGCCGTCACCGTTGGCGATGAAAGGGAACTTGACAAAACCGCCGTTATCCTGGTCAGTCTCGGTAAGGTCTCCGCCATAGTACTTTCCGAGATTGTGCCATCCGCAGTACGACTGGCAAATGTCGGTAAGCGCGTCCGGATGGGAATACCATACCGCGCCTGTGTAGGTGAAAGGGTTGTGCATAGCGCCATACATATGCCAGAGGAAACGCTTGGCGTTCTCTCCTTTGACAAAGATGGTGTCCACGGTCACATCGACACCCGGCTGCTTGTCGAGGAATCCATTCCCGACACTGATCTGATCAACACAGGAGCTCATCGCACCCATCCCTATCACGGTACCGGCCACACATAAGATGGCGACCGTCTTTATTTTGAGTTTCTCTATAAGATTCATTGTCCTGAATGTTAGAAATTAATGTTGATACCGAAGTTATAGACACGGGTCATAGGATAACGCGTGCTTCCATAGCCGGCCTGGGCCTCAGGGTCATTAGCCTTGAAACTTGTGAAAGTAAGGAGGTTATAGCCATTGGCGTAAACACGGAGGCTGTTGATCGGCACACCCGGAATATGGAATGAATAACCAATCTCAAGGTTTTTCAGACGGATGTACGACGCATCGACCATCCAAGGGGCCGAAAGGGAACCGTTATGCTCACGGGCCGATTTCTCAAGGGAGATACGCGGCAGGATGGCGTCTTTGTTATCCTCTGTCCAGGAATTGTCATAGACCCATTTGTTGAGCATCGACTGGTTTCCCGTACCGAAGGCCGGAGTGTAGAATGAGCTGAGCTGGCGGTTGACGTTGGTCGCGCCCACCCAAGTCATCGAGAAGTCGAGACCTTTCCAGTTGAGTGTCGCGTTGATGCTACCGGTATATTCAGGGATGTCGCTGTAGCCGATGGCGTGCACATCGTTGGCGTCAACCTTGCCGTCACCGGTGAGGTCCACGAAGATGCTGTCACCAGGCCTCAATGTGATCTGCTGGTCCGGCATATCAACCCCGTAAACCTCCTTGTAGTGCTGTTCTGTCTCACCAGGGACATAGAACTCAAAGAAATCATAGCCGAAAGGCTGGCCTACAGGATGTCCCTTATGGTACATATGCGGGAATTCCTTCTTCACCTCCGCCATCTCAACAACCTTGTTGCGGGCGAAAGCGAATGTAGGGGCTATCGAGTATTTCACATCACCTATGTGGTCGTTCCAGCTCAGGGTGATCTCATAGCCGTGATTCTTCACACGTCCGAAATTGATGTAGTTCGGTTTGAGGGCGGAGATGCCGGCGATGGTCGTCGTGTTGGAGACAAGTATGTTCTTACGGTCTTCCCAGAAGAAATCAACGCCCAAGTTCAAGCGGTCTTTAAAGAAATGTATATCAGCGCCATAGTTCTGCTTTGTCGCGGTTTCCCAGGTGACGTCGGGATTACCGTTGCTGGACTCGCGGGCTCCTGGCATAAACGATCCGTTGTTGGTACCGAAGTTACCTGTACGGTCATTGGTCCACCATTTGCCACCGTTGTTGGTGTAGAACTGCCAGGTTCCAGGCAGATAGAGGAAACGTCCGATTCCCTGGTCATTACCTACCATACCGACAGAAGCACGGAGTTTCAGATAGGAGACAACGTTCTGGATCGGCGCCCAGAATTTTTCAGAGGAGATTATCCAGCCGAGGGAAGCGGAAGGGAAAAATCCGAAACGCTTGCCTTTGGCGAAGTTCTCAGAGCCATTGTAGCCTAAGTTGAAATCCGCCATATACTTGGTCTGGTAATCGTAAGTGACACGGCCTACCAGACCTACATAACCACGAGGGATGGAATTATATATTCCGCCAGGATAGTAGTTCTTGGATTCATTGTAAAGGACGAGCGCGCTTACGTTATGCTCTCCGAACCTACGGGCATAGTTGAGGCTCGCCTCGGCATACCAGTTTCGTCCTCCCCATTTGGACTCACCATAGCCGAGAGGCCAGGAATCACCTTGACGGACATAGACTATCTTCGGAGAACCGTCTTCATTATATTCCCCTTTGGCGATGGTGGCCTTGTAGCTGATGCCATCACCGGTGGTACGCGCTTTCTGCTGTGTGTAGTCAGAGTTGTAGGAACCTTTGATACGGAAATCAAGACCTTTTGTGATGACATCAAGTTTGAGTTTGTACTGAAGGTCCAGATTCACAACACTTTGACGCTGGATAGTGTAGCCGTGCTGATAGATAAGGCCGAGGCCATCGGAGCCGACGCTTCCGACGAGATCAGGATCAGAGACAATGCGGCGCCCCTCACTGTCAAGGCCGTAGCCGGACATTGGCGTACCATTGTTGAGAAGGCCCTCGACACCGAATACACCTGACTGCCCGTTATACTCACCGTTTCCGATGGAGTTTCGTCTGCCGATGCGTCCGCCGATGCCTATGGAAAGCGAACTACGTTCAGACAAATCCACATCAAGGTTGGCGCGGAAATTATAACGATGGTATTTGAAGTTCGCTTCATTGCCTTGATTGAAGGTCTTGAAAAGGCCATCCTGATTGAGCACTCCGACAGAGACGAAATAGCGGGCTCTTTCAGTACCACCCGACACATTGATATTATACTGTTCCTGCCAGGCGTGGTTGTTCATCAAGTACTTGAACCAGTTGGTGCTTGGATAGACGGTAGGCATATCCATATCCTTCCAGTGCTGTATGGCTTCCTGCGAGAACTTCCATCCGTCCTCGGCCACGCCTTCGACCTCCTGCGCGTGATTGTAAGCCGTCGCATACTCGTAGGAGTTCGCAGGCACAAGAAATCTGGAGATCTGCTGAAGACCGGCTGATGTCGTCAGAGTGACGCTCGGCTTGCCGACCTGACCACGGCGGGTTGTCACGAGAATGACACCGTTGGCGCCACGCACACCGAAGACGGCCGTGGCTGAGGCATCCTTAAGAATAGAGATGTCCTGGACCTCGTTCGGGTCTATCTGGCTGAACTCACGCTCGACACCATCCACAAGCACAAGAGGCTCGGCGCTGTTGAACGAACCGACACCACGGATGCGGATGATAGGATCATCGGCGCCAGGGACACCGGTGTACTGCACCGACTGGAGGCCTGGCAGCTTGCCGGCAAGAGTGTTTCCAAGCGAAGCGGCAGGCGATTTGAGAAGTTCCTTGCCACCCACATTGGCGACAGAGCCGGTCAGAGTGACCTTTCGCTGCTGGCCATAACCGATGACCACCACTTCGTCAAGCAGCTCGTTATCCGACTCCATAACAACATTAAGAGAGGCTGATGTCGCCTTGACCTCTTTCGACTTGAAGCCGAGGTACGTGAACACCAAGGTCGAGCCCTCGGGAACCCCTGGCAAGACATAATTGCCATCAATATCGGTCATCGTGCCGTTAGATTTGTCCTTAATCTGCACGGCGACCCCGATCAGCGGCTCGTTCTGCTTGTCAGTGACACAACCTCGCACCTCAAAATGATTCTGCGCGAAGGACACTCCCGACAGCAACAAAGCCAACAAAAGGAAATGTAATCTTAGTTTTAGCATTTGTGAAATGTATTAAGATGGAATTTCTTGAATATTTCGGATTTTCCGGTTATTTGTCAAACGGATCGCCCTTAGGGTCACGGCTTACAACCCAGCGGAAAGCGTTCAGGAACAGCAACTGCTGAGTGGCATCCTTGTAGCTCTCGTCCCCGTGCCCCATATTGATGTAAACCATACGGTAGTTCTTGTTGGTCCACACGACAGGGAAATCACCTCCGTAAACGATGTCCTTCACCCCCATCGGGTAATTCTTGGCGGAAAGCGTCAGCAGAACCTGGATATCCTTGTTGTTACGGAGATCCGATGCCCACTGATAGAACTCTGAAGGCGGAGCCACATAAGTGTCCGGAAGGTTCTTGGTGACAGGATGCTTGTGTGTGTCGATCTCAAGAAGGGCCGCCTGCGGAGGCCAGTTGTTGGCCTTGAACTCTCCACAGCCAAGGAATTTGACATACCAAGGCCAATGAGTGTTCCTGTCATTATAGGCGGACGCGTGGAATCCGAGCCAACCACCGCCATTCTCCATATATCTCTCAAACAGAGCACGTGACTCCGGATCTGAAGGTGAGGCGTTCAGAGCGATGATGACGCTATATTCCTTCAGTTGGTCATAAGTATAGCCTTTGAGGGTGGTTGTGGTGTCAAGGACATACCCTCCGCCATAGTTCAATCTGTGGAAAAACTCCATAGACTGCCGGTCGAACTGCACGTGAGCAATCTCCGCTCCCGGCTCCCAAAGCATCAACGCCTTGAACCTCTTGCTCTTGGCGTAGTTGGCAGGACGGGTATCCTTATCATTGTCCGCGCCGTTGCTCCAGGCGCAGCAGCACAGCACCATAAGTGTGCAGGCTATAGAATAAACAATTTTTTTCATAATGTTGATCTTGATATTCATTAATATAGTGGTATGTCCCGCCTACATATTCATAGCGACCGCCACCGCACCCAGAAGCCCTATGAACTGAGGGTTCAGCTTCGTGATGACCACGCCGTTCGAGACGAAGCGCATAGTATTATGGTTCAATTTGTTAAGAATATTCTCGAATATGTATTCGTCCGCCACGATGCTGCCTCCCAAGACGACGGTGTCCGGATCGGTGATCCTGACAAGGTTCATTATGAGGTTGGCGATCCCCTGCGTGGCGTTCTCCACGAGCACACGGCAGAGCTCATCCCCCTCCTGACAAAGCCGGATGACATCCCTGACATCCACCCTGACACCTTCATCGGATGGGATCTCAAGACGGGTCTCGTACCTGTCCCTGAGCAGTCTGGCGCAGGCGTCAAAGCCGCTTCCCGAGGCGATTGTCTCCACGCAGTCCATCCTGCCGCAGCAGCACTTCACGCCGACATTGACTCCGACGGTCATATGCCCGGCCTCTCCAGCGTTGAAATGGCTTCCCCTGATCTGGCGACCGTTCACCACGGTCCCGACAGCGATGCCGGTACCTACATTAATATAAACGAAATTCTTCGAGAACTGCCCCACGCCCCAGACACGCTCGGCTCTGGTCGCGCTCTTGACATCGTTGTCGATGCGGCAAGGAATGCCGTAGATCTCCGTGATCTCCTTGGCAAGTTCAATAGGATGGGTCCTGTTCGGGTCAATCTGAAGCCAGACCCCTTCGTTGGGATCGACACGGCCGATCAGACCGATGCCCATAGAGACAGGCTTCTCGCCGACCCATCCCACGGTGCGGATGTAGTCATCGAGGGATGACTTGATTATTTCCGATGCGGTCTGCTGACTGAAATAGCCGGAATCATACTTCTTGAAACGAAGGATGTTCCCGTGCTTGTCAACTTCTCCGATGAGTAATTTTGTTCCTCCCAAATCGAGGCCGAGATATGTTTCCATTGCGTTCGAGTGTTATTCTTCCGCAATATTAGCCAACTATCTCCGGACGGGGGTTTAAGATCTAACAAAAATGGTTTAAAATCTGCTTGGGCTTAATCCGAACTGCTTTTTGAAGCAGACACTGAAGTACTTAGCATCTGAGAATCCGACCATATCCGAGACTTCGGCGATGCTGTAGCGATGGTCAGCAAGATATTCCTTCGACCTTTCCAGACGATAGATTCTGATGAAATCGTTAGGTCCCTGACCGGTGAGAGACTTCAGTTTGTTGTAGAACGCGGTGCGGCTCATAGCCAGTTCCCGACACAGGTCGTTGATCTGGAATTCCGAGTTGGACAGCTCCTTCTGAACCACAGAGATCACCTTGTCCATAAACTCCTGGTCCAGCTTGTTGGAATATTCATTGCGCGCGGAGGCGTTGTTGGAGTAGAGGATGGCCTCCCTGAGACGCTGGCGCTCGTTCAGGATATTCCTGATCCTGGCTTTCAGGACAGACATATCAAACGGCTTGACTATGTAGTCGTCGGCTCCGGACTCAAGTCCCCTGATGACGCTCTCCCTGTCGGTCATACCTGTCAACAGAAGCACAGGAATATGGCTGGTCGCGACATCCGACTTGACACTCCGGCAAAGGTCGTAGCCGTTCATCACCGGCATTATGACATCGGAGATCACGATGTCAGGATTCTTTTCCGCAATGACCCCAAGAGCCGTCTGACCGTCCGTGGCAGTGTTGATTGAATATTCCTCCGCGAGAGAGGACCTCATATATTCCAATGTCTCAGCGTCGTCCTCAACGATCAGGATGCGGTTCCCGGAATTGTCCGGATCCTGCGGAACAGAGTCCGGAACCGGATCCAAGGTGTCAGCCTCCTTGCGGAACACCACGGAATCCGAAGTCTTGTACTTCTTCGGGAACGACAGGGTGAACGTGGTTCCCTCCCCTTCAACGCTTGAATATGAAATCGTTCCGTGATGCTGGCCAACCAACTGCCGGGTGATCATCAGGCCTATGCCGTAACCGCTCTCATCGCACTCGCGGGCATTGTCAGCCCTGTAGCTGCCCCTGAATATTCTTGATTGGAAATCCGCGGGTATTCCTATTCCCGAATCGCTGATCTCCAGAGTCCAGGAACGCCGCTCGCCTTTAGCCAGAACCTTGATGAATCCTTCCGAGGTGTATTTGACCGAATTCGACAGGATGTTGTGGATGATCAGATCCATCTTCTCACGATCGATCCAGATGTCATTTAATCCCGGCTCGATACGGTACGAGAAATCAAGCCCTTTCTGGCGGGCGGCATAACTGAAATCAGCCAGAACGGAGTCCAGATAATCCCCTGAGTCATATTCAGCCAACCTCAGCACACTCCAGTCCCGGTCATTCTTCCGGATGTCCAGAAGATTGTTGATCATCGACATCAGCCGGTCCGAGTTCCGGTTCGCCGTCATCACGGAGGTACGTACCTTGTCGGAAAGGTCATCCATACTTTCCAGATCGTTGAGCGGAGTCTTGATCAATGTTATAGGGGTCTTCAGGTCGTGGGCGAAGTTCACGAAAGTGTTGATCTTCTCCGTCATAATCCTGTTGTACGACTTCCTGCGGTACCACGCCACGGTCATCGCCACGAACGCCCCCAGCAGGGCCGCATAGAGAGACAACGCCCACCAGGACAGCCACAAAGGCCTCTTTATCAATATGGAAAGGTGGCGCTCTCCAAGGATGTTTCCTGAATATTTGTCTATGACCTTCAGTGTATAGTCATATTTCCCGGAAGGAATATTATAGTAGTCAATCTCTCCCGCGGCATCGCTCAGACGTGGAGCCTTGTCAAAGCCCACAAGCTGACTTGAAAAGCTGGTCCTGTACCCCGAGGTGAAGTCAAGGGCTGAATATGCGATGCGGAAAGAGTTCTGGCCGGCCTTCAGAGTGATCCTGTCGAGAAGATCGACGTTGGTGGAGACGGTAGGTTTTGATCCGTCCGGCAGATTGAAGCCAGAGATGACCGGGGCTATTTGTCCCGGATCCTTCATCGAGAACTCCGCCGGGTCGAACACAATGACTCCGTCAGCTGTGCCAAAGGCCAGACGGCCGTCCGAAAGCCGGCATACGGCGTTAGGATTGAAACTGCCCCTGGTGACTCCGAGGAATCCGTTCATATCAACCGGAACTCCGGAGACCGGATCAAGTCTGTAGAGAGCCTCAAAGGTAGCGAACCAGACATTGTCTTCCCTATCCACCACAACACCGGTGACGGAATCGCTGGAGAGGCCGGAATCCTTCGAGAAAGACCGGACCGTCCCGATGCTCCTGTCATAACAGATCAGGCCATCGCCGTCCGTGGCCAGCCAGACAACCTCTCCGTGGTTTGCCAGGCATCTTACCGGGTACGTCAACGTCTTGGAATCAAACGAGTCAAGAACAGTCAGAGAACCGGTTCCCGGATCCAGCACGCACAGTCCGCCGCTGGTGGCCAATGTCAGATTCCCGTCAGAGGCTCTTCTGATGTCCCCGACATTATCGACAGGATAGGTCGCAAAGCTTCCGTCCCGGACATCGTATCTCGCCAAAGGTGAGTCTATTCCGCCTATCCAGACATATTCACCGTCTGTCAGGAGCGAATATGTATGATTAAACCTTTCGTCCTGGAATACAGTCGTTTTCCCGGTCTTGGGATTGATCTTGTACAAAGGGAAGCCATAGCCTCCGACCCAGACATCTCCCCAAGCGTCCTGGGTCAAGGCGAGCACGACACCAAGATCCGGCATCGGATA
Organism: Lachnospiraceae bacterium; assembly: GCA_963604455.1. Classification (GTDB taxonomy): domain Bacteria; phylum Bacteroidota; class Bacteroidia; order Bacteroidales; family UBA932; genus Cryptobacteroides. Next base: position 48,436 of record CAVCRL010000001.1, read on the forward strand.
GTTTCTCCAGTTACGGCCGGACGGATCAACGCTGCACACACCCTCATTGGTTCCGAACCAGATGTTCCCGGACGCGTCCTCAAAGATCACGTTGATGTGATCGGACAACAAAGAATTAGGATTCCCTGGCTGATGGGCCAGTTTTTCGATCGACGGAGTGCCTTTGCTCTGGCGGCAGACCCAATCCGTGGTCGTGGAGACCCACAGGTTGCCGTTCCTGTCAAGACAAAGGTCGCTGACCGTGTTCCCCGGAATGGATGACCGGTCCAGATCGTCCGCCAGATAATGGGCGAGGACCTCTCCTGTTTCCGGATCGAAGTAGAACAGGCCTTCCCCGTCCGACCCGACAACGAGATGCCCCTCGTCATCCTTCAGAATCGCCCAGACAGGGACCTTGAGGGAGACAGAGCCGAAATCCTTCAACATTCCGTCATCCCCGACAACCTTCATTCCCTCGGAGAATGTCCCGACATAGAGCTTACCTCCCTCATAGAGCATAGACGCGACATCCACATCATCAGCCACTCCGCGGACCTTGCCGTTCTCCAGCAGGAATATTCCATTGTCAGTCCCCAGCCAGAAGGCATCCGTTCCTTTTACAGCGATAGCCTTGACAATCCTGTCTGTGACGTACCGTGTCTCTTCTTCGCCTTCCGTCAGGAAAAGTATGCCCTCCGAAGTGCCCAAGGTCACGGTTCCATTCCCTGGGAAACAGATGCTGTACAAGGATATTCCCGGATGATTCTTCCTTAGATCCATCTCAAGGCGGAAAGAGTCCGAGTCTTTGTCATAATGGTAAAGCCTTCCGTTTTTCACAGCCATCCAAAGGACTCCGGAGTTGTCACATTCCAGCCTCGTTGATGAAAGAATCTGGTCTCTGGACTGAGGCAGATCCTCGATTCTGTATGTTTTCACCGTGTGGCCGTCGAAGCGGTCGATTCCGTTCTGCGTGTATATCCAGACAAATCCGTCCGAATCCTGCGTGACCTGATAGACTTTCCTGCCGCTTAGGGCTCCGTCAAGAGTGACAAATCCTTCCGCCCTTGCCGTGAGGAAGGACAGAAGGGTCAACAGAACCAATATAGTAATATGTCTCTTACGAAACTTCATTCAAGAGCTGCACCATTGATTATTATTCAGCACGACATAATGTGGTTGTTGTCTGATGTCAAAGGTAGTCATATTCTTAATATGGTATATCCGAATATTGGCAAAAAAAGTTGGAAATTTGTCAATTGATTGGCAGGCAATGACATATTTTCAACTATTTTTGTCTGAAAATCCACCTCGGCCGAGCATATAGTCGCTATCTTGCGGTCAAATTAAAAGCACTAAGATGAAGATCACAATCACTGAAAACGAGAAGGCGTTCGCCGACGCGGCGGCGTGGAAGATCATCGGTCAGATACTGCGGAAACACGACAGTGTCATTGGTCTCTCGACAGGCAGGACCACCGGGGACCTGCACCGGACTGTCGCCGAAATCCACAAGGAGCATCCTTTCGATGTGTCCGGGGTGACATTCTTCGGACAGGACGAGGTCGTGGGTGTGCCACGGGAATATTCAGGCTCTTGCTGGAAGATGCTCAAGACCGAACTGATCGATGACATCGGGACAGATGACGGACATTTCCTTATGCTTCCTGTCAAATCCGATGATTATTCCAAGGACTGCAAGGAGTTCATTGAGGAACTGGAGTCACGAGGAGGGATCGATCTGCTCATCGTCGGTGTCGGAGAGAACGGCCACATCGGCTTCAACCAGCCCGGCTCGGCGTTCGGAAGCGGATGCCGCGTCTCCGTTATGTACCCGGAACTTGAGGCGAGGATCAGACGGGAGACCGGAACTCCGGACAATGTGGAGCTCGGAGGGGTGACCTTGGGGCTTAAGGATGTGATGACAGCCAGAAAGATCGTGGCGGTCGCCAAGGGGACAACGAAGGCGGAGATTGTCAAGCGTATCGTGGAAGGTCCTGTCAGCGAAGAAGTTCCAGCCAGCATTCTCCAGCTTCACCCGGACTGTGAATTCATTCTTGACAAAGACGCTGCATCAAAACTGGATTAGTTATGGAAAACAAGAAGACAAACTATTTCGGACCATTCCTTTCGATGGTTTTCCTGTTCCTTATAGTAGGGTTTCTGACTACAGCCAACTCACAGTTCCAAGGGCCGCTCAAGGAGGCCTTCCTCTCCAATGCCGGAAGCCTCAAGAACACATTCGCGACTCTGATCACGTTCTCTTGGTTCCTGGCCTACCCGATCTGCGGGCCTATCGGATCGTCCTGGGTCAATAAATATGGCTACAAAGGGACCTTGATCCGAGGTTTGGTCCTGATGACAGTCGGGCTGCTGCTGTTCTTCGCTTCCTCCGAATTCACCGTGCGATTCCCGGACGCCGTCATCGGTTCGGCGAGCCTGTCGTTCCCGGCCGGATTCCTGATCTTCCTCCTGGGCTCGTTCGTGGTCGGAGCCTCGGCCACAATCCTCCAGGTTGTCATCAATCCTTACCTCGTGGCCTGTGACGTGAAAGGCACGCAGTCCATCCAAAGGCTGGCCATCGGCGGGACCGCCAATTCGGTCGGCACCACGATCGCCCCGTACTTTGTCACCGGAATAGTGTTCGGAGGCATCGCGATGGAGGACGTGCAGGTCGCACAGCTTGCGGTTCCGTTCATCTCCCTTGCGGCCGTCATCATATTTGTCACGCTGGCCCTGATGAAATTCTCCCTTCCGGACATCCAAGGGACCAGGGCGGAGAACGGCGAGAAACTTGAAAAGAGCGTCTGGTCGTTCAGCCACCTGACCTTAGGGGTCATCGCGATATTCTTTTATGTCGGAGCTGAAGTCTGTGTCGGCGCGAACGTGAATATGTACGCGATAGAGAAAGGAATAGGCTCCCCTGCCCTTCTCGCCACCATCTATTGGGGAGGAATGCTGGCCGGGCGCGCTTTGGGAAGCACCCTGAGCAAGGTTCCGCCACGCACCCAACTCATATTCACAACCTCTGTGGCCACAGTCCTGCTGGTTCTTGCGACCCTGCTCGACAACCCGTGGCTTTTGTCCGCCGTCGGACTGTTCCACTCCATAATGTGGGGCGCCATCTACACCCTTTCAGTCCAGAAACTCGGGAAATATACCTCCGTCGCGTCCGGTGTGTTTATGATCGGGGTGTTCGGAGGAGCCGTCCTGCCTCTCGCGCAGGGATTTCTGGCCGACATTCTCGGAGGCTGGAAGATGACCTGGCTGGCGGTGGTCTTCTGCGAACTGTTTATGCTTTACTACGCCGTCCGAGGAAGCAAGGTAAGGCAATCGGCTGAATAACAACACTCTATCAATATGAAAAAGACACTTATCTCTTTAATGGCCGCGGCTATGACGCTGCTATGTTCCTGTGCCCCAAGCCCTAAAGCCAACATCCTGGTTGTCAGCGAGAACGGCGGACACCATAAACCATTCACAGATGTGGCCGTGTCTTGGCTGGACAGCGTCTCCACTTCCCGTGGATTCACTGTGACCGTCATCCACAATATGAACGATGTGAATGCGGAGTTCCTCAAGAACTTCAACGCTGTCATCCAACTCGACTTTCCTCCATACACCTGGCCTGAGGCCGCACAGGAGGCTTTCATTGAATATGTTGAAAAAGGTCTCGGCGGATACATCGGTTTCCACCACGCCACCCTTTTGGGAGACTTCGACGGCTATCCGATGTGGGAGTGGTTCTCCAATTTTATGGGCGGAATACGCTTCGCTGGCTACATCGCCCCGCTTGCCGACGGGACTGTACACATTGAGAGCACAGAACACCCTCTGTTCAAAGGAGTTGACCCAGTCTTCACGATTCCGGACGATGAGTGGTACACCTACGACAAGGACCCAAGGGACACTGAATATATCCACGTCCTGGCGAGTGTGGATGAGGATTCCTACCGTCCGGCCTCGGACATCAGGATGGGCGACCACCCTGTCATCTGGACCAACACCTCGGTCAAGGCCCGCAACGTCTATTTCCAATTCGGACACAGCCCTAAGCTGCTGGACAACGATAATTTCAAGACGCTTCTGTTGAACGCGATAGATTGGGTGACCGAAAAATGAGACCGTCACGGATTCTGACAACGATGATCGGCCTCGTGGTCTGCGCTCTCTCACAGGCGCAGACCTCGTTCTGCCACGATGAACAACTCCGCAAGCAGCTGATTGAAAGCGGTTTCCTTCACAGTCCGCTGCCGGTTGACACACTTGACTCCTATGAGGCTGCCGGCTGGCGGAAGGCTGTAGTCTCCGAGACCGGCCCGCTTGCCGGTCTCCCGATAGAGATGGGATTCCGGAAAAAGCCCGGATTCCGCGCCGTAGGCTCCCCGGGAGATCCAGACTATGCCACCTACGGAGGCTGTCAGGTCACCTACGACTTGGGAGGACGGAATCTGGAGGATTACAACCGGATCGAGTTCTGGATCTATCCTGACTGCAAGGGTCTGAGCATTGTAAATGTGGATCTGGCTTTCATCAACGGGGACGTTCCGGCCAAGCCTGGCTACAACAGGCCGTCCGGATCGCACCTTGTCAATCTGAAGCCCGGAATCTGGAACAGATGCTTTCTGGAGATTGATGAATATCAAAGAGACCAAGCCCTCGGACTGAGGTTTAGTTCCACGGACAGAGGCAGTTCCATCGGAGCCAAGGACTATTCCGCCAGGTTTGTAATCGACAGGATCTCGTTCCAGAAGGTACGGAATCCCGAGAAAGTCTCCGGTTGGGAACCTATGAAAGGGCAAATCGTCTATTCCACAACCGGTTACAGTGTGACAGGAAAGAAAACAGCCGTCACTGATTACCAGACCGGAGGACGATTCAGTGTCGTTGACGCGGAAACCGGAACGGTTGTCTATTCCGGACGGATCAGGAAAGAAGTCACTACCACTGGCAGGTTCGGAGTGCTGGATTTCTCTGATCTCACAAGGCCCGGAACCTACAGAATCAAGGCCGGAAATGCCGAAACAGACACTTTCAGAATCTCGGACAATCTCTGGGACGATTCCCGCTGGCGGGTTCTCAACTACATATTCAGTCAACGCTGCGGCGGTGAAGTGCCTGGGATTCACGGAGTCTGCCATAAAGACCTGTTCGCCTCGCACGACGGGAAGAGGATTGGATATTCCGGTGGCTGGCACGACGCCGGCGACCTTTCCCAACAAACCCTCCAGACAGGAGACGTGACATATTCACTTCTGGAAGCATATTCATCGCTGAAAGACCGCAACCCGATTCTGGCGGCAAGAATGCTTGAGGAGGCGTGCTGGGGACTGTCGTTCATCCTTGGCTGCCGCTTCGGCGATGGTTTCAGGGCCAGCAGTATGGGGCTTCTGATCTGGCAGGACGGGGTCATCGGGACATTCGACGACATCACATCGGTCAGGGTGCAGAACAACGCGTTCGACAATTTCCTGTATTCCGGTTACGAGGCGTTCGCGGCTATGACCCTTCCGGACTCCGACAAGGAATTGAAGGCAAAACTGTGCGACATCGCCGAGGAAGACTTCCGCTTCGCCGCAGAGAAGTTCGCGAAAGATGGCTACGACATCTTCACGCAGCCCTACGAACACACCTACAACACCTCACACAGTCAGTTCCAAGCCACGATCTCTTGGGCGGCCAGCCAACTCTACAGGCTGACCGGGAAGAAGGAATATGCCGCCAGAGCCTCGGAGGCCATTGAATATGTCCTCTTATGCCAACGGAAAGAGCCTGTCGGAGAGTGTTCCGGAGGATTTTTCTACAGGGACACGACCAGAAAATCCATAGTCCATTACATCCATCAGTCACGGGATCAGGTCTTTATGCAGGCCTTGGCGCTGCTCTGCCAGACCCAGAGAGAGTCCCCGGACTACGACAAGTGGCTTAGGGCGATGCGTCTCCACGGAGAATATATCAAGGATCTGATGCGTTTCACGGCTCCTTACGGAATGATTCCGAGCGGTGTTTACGAGGCTGAGGAATGGAAAGACTCCGCAAGTTTCTACGCCCTTCATCTATTCCCGCCGGCAGACGCAGAGGAAAGATACTCCCGTCAGGTCAGGAATGGAGTCCAGTTGGACGACAGGCATTTCGTCAAGAGATTCCCTGTCTGGTTCGGCATATTCAACGGCAACTCCGCCGTTCACCTTTCGACCGGCAAGGCCGCCGCTGTCTGCGGGAAGATGCTTGGGGACGAGGATCTGCTTCAGGTCGCCCGTGAGCAGCTTTACTGGACCGTCGGCAAGAATCCTTTCGGCCAGTCCCTGATCTACGGTGAAGGTCACAACTATCCTCAGATGGACAGTTTCTCCAGCGGAGAGATCACCGGTGAGATGCCTGTCGGAATCCGCACACTGAATGATGACGACTCCCCGTACTGGCCTCAGACCAACAACGCCTGCTACAAGGAAGTCTGGGTCACCACCGCAGGGAAATGGATCTCGCTATTGTCTGAATTTCAGGAATAACTACTTCAGGAACACGAAGAAAACCGCGAGCACAAGGCAGACGAACGCCGCGATGTGGTTCCAGTGGAGAGCCTCGCCCTTGAAGAGCAAAGTGACGATCAAGGCGAAGACCACCAAGGAGACAACCTCCTGGATCACTTTGAGTTGCATAAGGCTGAACGGTCCGCCGTTGCCATTGAAGCCGAGGCGGTTGGCGGGGACCTGGGCGCAATATTCAAAAAACGCCAGTCCCCAGGAGAAGAGAATGACCAGAATGAGCGGCCAGCTCGTCGAGACCTTCATCTCCTGAAGCTTCAGATGGCCGTACCACGCGAATGTCATAAATATGTTGGATAGCACCAACAAGAGGACTGTCCCTATCGCTTTCATCGCCTTGCAATCATAAAAACGGACGCAAAGATAGTAATATTTCACCTATATATAGTAATATAGGTGATTCCACAAAAAGGAGACTGACTCAAAAGTCACGAGACTCGGAGCAAAGCGACCGAAGGGGGTTGGGGAATCCCTTCCCCTTGCCCCTCTGGGGCTGTCACTGAGTGACTGGGGGTTGAATATATCAGGAAGGGGCTGACCCTTTTGAGTCAGCCCCTTCCTGATATTATCTGATCATATTCTTTGGATCAAGGGCCTTGTCGAGCTCTTCCTTGGTGAGGATGCCTTTCTCAAGGACGATGTCATAGACAGAGCGGTTGGTCTCAAGGGCTTCCTTGGCAACCTTGGTGCTGGCCTTGTAGCCGATGATCGGGTTGAGGGCGGTCACGATGCCGATGCTGTTCTTGACCATCTCGTAGCAACGCTCCTTGTTGACGGTGATGCCTTCGACACACTTTGTGCGGAGGGTGTTCATCGCATTGGTCAGCCAGGTGATGCTTTCCATAATGGATTCGGCGATGACCGGCTCCATAACGTTCAGCTGGAGCTGTCCGGCCTCGGCGGCGAATGAGACGGTCGTATCGTTACCGATCACCTTGAAGCAGACCTGGTTGGTCACCTCAGGGATGACAGGATTGACCTTGCCCGGCATAATGGATGAACCAGGGGCCATAGGCGGAAGGTTGATCTCCTTGAGGCCGCAGCGTGGCCCTGAGGTCAGGAGCCTGAGGTCGTTGCAGATCTTGGAGAGCTTGACCGCAAGTCTCTTGAGGGCTCCAGAATAGCTGACGTACGCACCGGTGTCCGGAGTAGCCTCAACAAGATCCGGAGCGGCGATGAAGCGCTCGCCTGTGAGCTCGGTCATCTTCTTGGCGCACAGCTCGGCGAAACCAGGCTTGGCGTTCAGACCGGTTCCGATGGCGGTACCGCCCATATTGATCTCATAAAGAAGGTTCACGTTTCTCTCAAGGTTCAGAACCTCTTCCTCAAGGTTGGTGGCGTAGGCGTGGAACTCCTGGCCGGATGTCATAGGGACAGCGTCCTGGAGCTGTGTACGTCCCATCTTGATCACGTGCTTGAACTCCTCACCCTTGTCCTTGAACGCGTTGATGAGGTCCTTGAGGCTCTGCTCCAGCTTCCTGTTCATTCTGATGAAAGCGTAGCGGAAGGCCGAAGGATAGGCATCGTTGGTGGACTGGGCGCAGTTCACGTGGTCGTTAGGAGAGCAGAACTGGTACTCACCCTTGTTGTGTCCCATAATTTCAAGGGCTCTGTTGGCGATGACCTCGTTGGCGTTCATATTCACGGATGTTCCAGCGCCTCCCTGCATCATATCCACAGGGAACTGGTCGTGGAGCTTGCCGTCGATGATCTCTCGGCAGGCGGCCACGATTGCATCCGCGATGTGCGGCTCAAGCGCTCCGAGTTCCTTATTGGTCTCCGCGGCGGCGAGCTTGATGCAGGCCATCGCGATGACATACTCAGGATAGTCGCGCATCCTGGTGTTGGAAATCTTATAATTGTTGAGAGCCCTCTGTGTCTGAACACCGTAGTAGGCCTCAGCCGGAACCTGAAGTTCCCCAAGAAGATCGGATTCAATCCTGAATTTCTCTTCGCTCATAATAAATCAATATTATCGGTTTATAAATTGTTTTACAATCTTTCTGACAAAGGTAAGTCCAAAAAAGATTATAAGCAAAAATGCCGCGATATATTTCAAATTATTATTTATTACCGGGGCTGCCACTTAGCCGCTGGGGAGAAACGAAAGCGCCGGCCCGGAGCGAAGCGACGCAAGGGGTTTGGGGAGTACGCTCCCCAATGCACCACCGGGCTGTTATGTAGTGACTGGGGGTGTATGGCTATTGCGCGAAGCGAAAAAAAGCGCCGACCCATTCGGGCCGGCGCTTTCGCATATTCATTAGTCAAAGATTATTTCTTTGCTGGCTTTGCGGCTTTGGCGTTGCCATTCTTGGCGGCAAGGCGCTTCTGGTTCCAGATCGTGGCATCGAACATCACTGGTGTACCGATGAAGATGGAAGCGTAAGTACCGATGCAGATACCAAGGATAAGGGCGACCGCAAGACCTCTGATGGACTCACCACCGAAGATCGCGATGGCGAGCATCGTGACGAGAGTGGAGACAGAGGTGTTGACGGTACGTGTCAACGTGGCGTTGATGGCCTGGTTGGTGTTGGTCTTCACGTCAACATTCGGATGCAGGGTCCTGTACTCACGGATTCGGTCGAAGATAACCACGTTGTCGTTGATGGCGTAACCGATGATGGTCAGGATGGCCGCGATGAACGTCTGGTCAACGTCAAGGTTGAACGGAAGGATTCCGGAGAACAATGAGAAGAAGCCGATCACGATGATGGCCGTGTGGGCAAGTGAAACGACTCCACCAAGGCCCCAGGTCCAACCTTTGAAACGGAAGGCGATGTAGGCGAAGATCACGAGCAGGGAGAGGATGACGGCGATGATCGCGTCCCTCTTCATATCGTTGGCGATCGTAGGACCTACCTTGTCTGATGATATGATACCGTTAGGGTTGTCAAGGGTTGAACGGAACTCGTCAAGAGTGATGTCTTTCTCAGCGAAGAACGGCTTCAAAGCCTCATAGAGCATTGACTCAACCTCAGCGTCAACATCCGTTGACTCCTGGTCGTTCTTGTACTGGGTCGTGATCTTCATCTGGCTCTCACCACCGAACTGCTTTACCTCGACGGCACCGTCGAACTCAGCGACAGCGGCGTCACGAACCTGCTCGGCCGTGACAGGCTGGTCGAAACGTACAACATAGGTACGGCCACCGGTGAAGTCAACACCGTAGGTGAAGCCCTTGGTGAAGATAGACACGATGGAGATGACGATCAATGCGCCGGAGATGATGTAAGACCATTTGCGTGCGGCGATGAAGTCGAAATGAGTGTTCTTGAGGAAGTTCTTGGTGAGGTTGTTCTCGAATGTGACATTCTTGCCCTTCTCGATGCGGTCATCAAAGATAAGCCTTGTGATGAAGATGGAGGTGAGGACAGAAGTGATGATACCGATGATCAAAGTGGTGGCGAAGCCCTGTACAGGACCTGAACCGAACACGAAGAGAACGATACCGGTAAGGAGGGTGGTCACCTGACCGTCGATGATGGCGGAGTAGGCGTTCTTGTAACCATCGGCCACAGCCTTGCCCAGACCCTTGCCAGCGGCAAGCTCTTCCTTGATACGCTCGTAGATGATCACGTTGGCGTCAACGGCCATACCCATTGTCAGGACGAGACCGGCGATACCAGGGAGTGTCAGGACGGCTCCGAATGAAACGAGGACTCCGAAAAGGAGAAGCACGTTGCAGAGGAGGGCTAAGTCAGCGGCGAGACCTGCACCCTGATAGAAGAAGATCATATAGACGAGCACCAGGATGAACGCGATGAGGAATGAGATCATACCCGCGTTGATGGACTTGGCACCGAGAGAAGGACCTACAACCTGCTCCTGGATGATGGTGGCAGGCGCAGGAAGCTTACCTGACTTGAGGACGTTCACAAGGTCGGTGGCCTCATCCGGAGTGAAGTGACCGGTGATTGAGGAGCTGCCTCCCGTGATGGCGTTCTGCACGTTAGGATAGGAATATACCATACCGTCGAGGACGATGGCGATCTGCCTTCCGACATTGTCGCTGGTCATACGTGCCCAGACATTGGCGCCCTCGGCGTTCATACTCATTGAGACTGAAGGCTCACCGTTTGAACCGTGGTCGTAAACGACACGCGCGTCGGTGATGACACCACCGTCAAGCTTCGCCTTGCCATCCCTTGAGGTAGCCTTGATGGCCACGAGCTCGAAGACATTGTCAGCCTGAACGTACTCAGACGGCTTGACTGACCACATAGGCTTGAACTCGGCCGGGAAGATCTCGGCGATCTGAGGCATTTCGAAATACCTGTTGATCTTGGCGGTGTCAATGGCGGATGCGAATCCGATGCAGGCATTGTTGGCGCCTGAAGGGTTCAGCACAGAGAAAAGAGGATGGGCCTTTCTATAGGCGTCAATCTCGGCCGCGTTGTTCTGGTTCTGGGCGATCTCCGCTGTAAGCAGGGAATCGGTGCCTTCCGTAGCGTTCTGGACGGCGGCCGGCTCAGTCACGGCAGTCGTGTCAGGCTCGCCGGCAAGGATCTCGGCCAGTTTGGCGTCGGCCTCTGCAAGATAGCCTGAAAGTTCCTGGCTGGTGAAAGTCTCCCAGAATTCGAGGGAAGCGGTTCCCTGAAGGAGCTTTCTCACACGCTCAGGCTCCTTGACACCTGGGAGCTCGACGAGGATACGTCCGCTGTTGCCAAGCTGCTGGATGGACGGCTGGGTCACACCGAAACGGTCGATACGGTTTCTCAACACGTTGAATGAGTTGGCGACCGCGCTCTTGGCCTCGTCACGGATCACATTGATGACATCGGCGTCGGAGGACTCCGGCTTGATCTTGTCCTTCATCTCGTAGGTTCCGAAGATCTGGGAGAGCCTCTGACCGTTGCCGACCTCTTTCCAGGCGTCGGCGAAAAGGGTTATGTAGTCTTCCCTGGAATTGACACTGCGCTCTTTGGCAAGGGCGAGAGCCTTCTGGAACGCAGGATCGGTGTTGTCGCCAGAGATGGCCTTCACAAGATCCTGAAGCTGCACCTGCAGCATAACGTTCATACCTCCCTTAAGGTCAAGACCGAGATTGATCTCCTTGGCCTTGCAGTCCTTGTAGGTGTTCCAGAGGAAAACCTTCTTTGAAGAGATGGAATCGATGAATACCCTGTTCTGTTCCTTTCTGATTGAATCCAGATAGTAAGCCTGGTCATTTTCAGGAACCTGCGCGAAAGCCGCTGAGTTCTGGGCGGCGACGGCAGCCTTCTCGGCGAACTTCTCCGCTTTCTTTTCCTGGATGGATGTCACCGCTGTGAAGGAAAGCTGCCAAATGGAAGCGATCGCAAGCAGAATGGCGACAAGCCTTATCCAACCTTTACTTTGCATAATTTTAACTTTATTTTATTGTTTTAATTTTTGCGCATAAAAATAGGGGTACAAATTTAGCATTTTTTTCTTAGAAAGAAATTATCTGCCAAGTATTTCTTATTTTTGCAGACGCATTCACCGAGATTTTTCGAAATGAGAAACAAAATATTCATCGGCATATTCACTCTGCTCGCGCAGATTGCTTTCGGGACCGACGCTTCGGCGCAGGTCTCCCCCACCCGCCTTCTGATGAAAGCGGACTCATCCAGAATGGCTTACAACTTCCAGGCGGCCGTCACATACTGCGAGGCAGCCGTCGACGCGCTGGACTCGACCTCCTCGGCCAAAGCGGAAGAACAGCTGCTGCTCGCGCGCAATGGTTTGAATATGATGGGATTCTGCAGCCAGCCGGTCGTTGTGGCCAAGCAGACGTTCCCGCTTCAGGACTTCCTTCTGTTCTACCCTCTGAAGGATTTCAGTTGGAGAAAGAGCCCGAACCAGCTCGACTCGCTCGGAGGAGACAATCTCTCAAGAGCCGTCTATGTCCCTGACGGAACCAGGGACATTTACTATTCCGCCAAGGATGAGGAAGGCATCAGGAATATCTACAGCACGCGCCTGACAGACTCGCTGTGGTCCGTCCCGACCCTCATAAACGAGCAGATGACCAGCTCCTCGGACGAGATCTACCCGATGCTGTCCCCTGACGGCCAATCACTTTACTTCGCCTCCAAAGGACTGTACGGAATGGGCGGCTACGACCTCTACGTCTCGCAATGGAACAAGGAGACCGGCGACTGGGATGTACCTGTGAATATGGGATTTCCGTACTCGTCGCCTTACGATGACTTCCTCTTCGTCAACACGGAGGACGGGAAATATTCCATCTTCGCCTCGAACCGGGAGTGCGGCCGCGACAGCGTCACAATCTATGTCCTTGAATATGACGGGATGCCTGTCCGCAAAGCTGTCACGGAAGTGGACGAGCTCAGAGAACTGGCGGCGTTGAATCCGGCCGGGAATCATTCTAGAATAGACAACGGCCCCGCTGTCTCCGGCGAGACGGACGAGAGCACAAGGAAATATATGGACAAGATGCGTGAGGTCAGATCCTTGCGTGATTCTGTGGCGAGGTTCGGAAAGAATCTGGACAAGCTCCGCTCGGGACTGGCCACCGCCTCGGACGAGGAAAAGGCCAGACTCACGGCCGAGATAACGGACAAGGAAATGATGCTCCCGACGCTTAACAGCACCCTTAACGCGGCGGTAAAAGAACTCCAGAACATCGAGATGGACTTTCTCGCGAACGGAATCGTGATCGACACCAGAAAGCTTCAGGCCGAGGCCGACAAAGAGATTGTCGGAGCGTCCTCCGGCTACACTTTCTCGAAGAACAGTTACGGCCCGGACCTCCGTCTGGACATCCGCAAACCGAAGCCGACTTTCGACTATTCGTTTATGATCCTACCGGAGGGAAGGTTCGCCGAAAGCAATACGCTGCCGCAGGGCCTTGTTTACCAGATCAGGATATTCACTCTTTCAAGGAAGGCCTCTGTCGCTGACCTCAACGGTCTGAGCCCGGTCTTTGAAAGAACCACGACCTCCGGGAAGCACGCCTACTCCGCCGGACTTTTCAAGTCCTACAAGGACGCTCTCTCGAACCTCAACAAGGTGAAGAAGAGAGGCTTCCGTGACGCTCAGATCGACGCTTTCCTCAACGGACAGGTCATCGGTGTCTCCAAGGCCAGGGAGCTTGAGGCGAAAGTCAAGACCTTGATGATGGTGAGGATCTACCCGGAGGACGGCCAGTCTCTGCCCGAGCAGGCCATCGCCGCGATCCACGAGCATTCCGACAAGGATCTTATAAAGAGCGTCGAGTCCGGATCCGTAGTCTTCACCACCGGCCCGTTCGAGGACAAGTCCCAGGTTGGCGCCCTTGTCGCCGCCCTCAAGGCCGCCGGTGTCGAGAACATCTCCGTCACCGAGTCCGCCTCGGAATAACTGCGAGTTGAATTTCACCGAAGATATAAGCCTATCTTTCAGGTTGTAGACAAGTTATCCGCCACTCATTGAAACAGAACGAGTGGCGGATAACTTATTGTATTCCAATGCATAGACCCATCCCCCATAGCAAGGAACTACTAAAGGCAAGAACTCATCTATTTCATTATGAGCGTATTATCAAACACGAAAAAAACAATCGCCCACTTACAAATCCGGTTCGGAGTTTATGTAAACTCTTCCCGCAAAAAGATTCGAGATCGAACTCTCATCCTTAATATTCAATTCTCTCATCTCATCCGCTATGGTGTTTTCAAAATCATCTTTTTGACCACCTCTATCGCAGACCTCGATAATTGAATATTCACCTTTGATTTCATCTTTTGCCACGATGCGCTTCCTATAGCCACGTTCAAAACAAATATAAAGGATTTTAGTCGTTATTCCACAGTTATTCAGGAGTGCGGCCGTCGCCAAACGGTTGCAGAATTGGTAATACTTACCAAACCAAGAATCAGAAACTTTTATATTAAACTTTCCCAACTGATCTTCAAAATAGCGTCTGACATTGTTGTCTTTATTTTTCCCTTTTCCATACCCCTTGGATTCAAACTCTCCTATATGCGCCTTGGCTTCAACCAGATAAAGAATATCATCATAAATGAACACAGCATCCCAACTCTGCCAAGGCCTTTGATTTTTGATATTGTATTTTTTATACTCACTTTCTACATCAGGATATTTAGATTGGAATATATCTTTAAGAAACTTCAAGCCCACAATCTCTTTGTCTCCCGAGATAACTTTCGCAGGATCCGCAAACCCGAAATCCAGCCAATTGAATTCACCATCGCACAATCCGACCTGTTTCCGGATCTCTTTTTCCAACAGATTCCTATGATGGCCAAGGAATCTCATCAACTGGTACTCACTACCATACCCGTAACCTATTTGTGCCATTTATATTATAAATTATATTTCAAGTTTAACTTAGAAACTATGCCCGCAATGTCTTTGCGAAGGGCGGAAGGCTCAAGTATCTCCACCTGATCACCGAACGACAGCACGTCCTGCCTGAAATCATAGTCCGGGACAAGATGATACTTAAATATCGTATAATCTAATGTCTCCTCAAGGATTTCCTGGGACTTGTGAAGAGGCAAAGACATAAAGTATTTCGATTGAAAGGCGGAAACCTTCAACACGACGGTCTCACATTTCATATCAGAATATACCCGAGGGCCATAAACACCCGAAAAATATTCATCAACATCAAAGGATTTTGGAAGGGAAAACTTCGACTTTCCGACCACCATACTCTGTATTCTGTCCAGAGCGAACATATGCGGCGTACTGTCATTGCCCTTACGCGCGTAAAGATACCATCGTTTCTTATGCTCACGAAGGCAATATGGTTCAAGGATTAAACTTTCAGGAGCCTCTTTTTGGTAACTATGATATACAACGTCCAGAACATCATTGTCTCGTATCGCGCTTATGACAGTCGCAAGATGGTTGTAACCAGAAGGAGCATTCTCAAAAACAATGCGATCCTTCAGCCCAAGGCTTTCATTCAGCAGGTTACCCAAACTCAATGCATCCAACATCCAGTCACGCACGTTACGGTCACAGACATCATCCTCATTGTCAATGTAGTACGTATTATCTTTGCGGTCACATACAATCTCAATGCCGAAGATATCGAAAATGGCTCGGATGTGGTTGGAGAACGTTCTCGGAGCCAACTTTTTTCCCTCATCGTTCACGGCGCTGTGCAGCCAAAGGCTCTGAAGTTCTTTCAAGGTGAGAGAACCGTGGCTCTGCAGCGTCTCCAGCAACCAAATATAACTTTTGAAATAAGTCTTTGACATAATTGATTTTGATTACGATTACAAAGATAGCGACCGCTTCGGCAAAATAGTGGCCGAATGCGAAAAAGTTTTTGAATCAACCGGAATTCTGCCGACACCCAGACTATTTTTGTGAAGAATCTGTAATAACAAGGAGATGATCACGACAGAAGCAATCCCGACAAATGATGTTTGTCCGGAAATATTCTTATCTTTGCATCACTCCGGGCATCGCGCTCCGGACAGACATATTGATGAAAGTGTTTTCGCACTATCCTTGGCAAGAAATCTGACAGTTTCAAAGGAAACAAGGGTAAACGACAGCACCTTTTCATCTGTATCAGTTTGCGTGTACCAAGTACCCGACGATACAGGTGTGGGGATTGTTTCTGTTTATTTGTTTCCAGGTTTTGTCAGAACCTCTTGCCAGATAGACCGATCGGCTCCACACTTTCTTTATTTAGAATGACCTGGAGGGGCACAGGGCACACGTGTAATTTTATGACTAAAAGAAATCAACTGGTTTTGTCCGAGAATGAACAGCTTGTTTTGTTCGTTCAGCATCATTGGAGTTATCTGCTTCCATCCTGCCTTACATTTTGTGTATGCTGCGTTCTGCTCAATTTAGGATCGTTGCCGGAAACGATTGACGATCTGCTGTTCTACGCCGCCATCATAACGGCAATCGTTATAGTAAGAACAGTTATCTACATACATAATGAGGCGATAATCATAACCAACAAGAATCTGTACATTCAATATGGTTTGTTTAAAGTGAATGTCCTGAAGGTTGAATATAGCCAAGTAGAATTAATCGACATCGTACACAAAGGCATAGAGAGCCTTTTCGGATGCGGCACGATCCATATAACGCCACAATCAAACATACCGAATATAAATATGGGATATGTCAAGAATCCCGAAATGGTGTACAACGTTTACCAAAATGCCCGCAAGTCATTCTTGCAGGATAGGATCAGACAGATGAAAGAACTGTCAGACGAAGGAATTATCAGCCAAACCGAATATGAATTTGAAAAAATGCAGATTATGAGTCAGAATTTATTCAATGGAAGACCGCCAATGGCTTCAGTGAACGTATCAGTGGAGCAACGGCAATCCAACGGTGTGGGAACCGCAGGATTTGTACTATCTTTAATCAGCCTAATATTCAGCTGGTTACCAGGAGTTAATTCCTTAGTCTGGTTTATCGGTTTCATCCTGTCGTTCATAGGGATATTCAGAAAACCGAAAGGACTTGCGATCACAGGACTCCTAATCTCTTGCATCGACCTTATCATTCTGATTTTCGTTGCAGGAACGACGCTGACACTGTTCGGCTTATTGAAATAAACAACTCAATGAGTTGTCTGCCTACTGTTAAGATTCAACGGATGGTGGGCAATATGCTGTTGTTCTGATCATTAACGTTTTCTCTTTAGTTAACATTAACAAAAGAGAAAACGCCATCGCATTCATAATAAGCGAATTACATACCACAGACTTGAGAGAGAGGATGCAAAGATATAAGGAACAGATTGGATTTCTGATTTGTAAGGCTTATCTTTGTAAAGCCCGGAAGGTTATATTTGCAAACAAAACATAATAAGCCTGAGGAGGCGTAGTGACTAATGTGTCTGAGAACGCAGTGTCGCTGACAGAAAAAAACGTGACCAAGATGAAGAAAGTCGGGAAAGTACTTGTGGTTGATGACAATGCGGGGATCCGATCCGCGTTGAAGATCTTGTTGCCTATGCGGTTCGAGGCGGTGGAGATCCTGCCGTCGCCGGCGCAGCTTATCAGCACCGTCAATGCCTTCCAGCCAGACGTGATCCTGCTGGATATGAATTTCAACACAGACATCAACACGGGGAACGAGGGACTGTTCTGGCTCAGCGAGTTACGCAACAACAACCCGAACCAGAAGGTCGTGCTGTTCACGGCCTACGCGGACATATCCCTGGCCGTGGAGGGAATGAAAAGAGGGGCGTTCGACTTCATCGTGAAGCCTTGGGAGAACGAGAAACTCCTCGCCACACTGGAAAGGGCGGTGACGGAGAACCGGAAAGACAACCAACAGTCTAATGAATATGCCACCGGCCCGACCGGGATGTACTGGGGCACTTCACAGGCTATGGCCGAGATCAAGAAGACAATCGAGAAGATCGGCCCGACTGACGCCACAGTGCTGATCACCGGCGAGAACGGAACCGGTAAGGATCTTCTGGCCAGAGAGATACACAATCATTCCGAACGCCGGAACGGCCCGATGGTCAGCGTGGATGCCGGAGCGATTCCGGAGACCCTTTTCGAGAGCGAGCTTTTCGGCCACGTCAAGGGCGCGTTCACTGACGCTTATGCCGACAAGGCCGGAAAGGTCGAGCTGGCCGAGGGCGGAACACTTTTCTTGGATGAGATCGGGAATATTCCTTTACACCTTCAGGCGAAGCTTCTTAGGGTTCTCCAGAACCGGACGATCACGAGGGTCGGAGACACCAAGCCTCGTAATGTGAACATCCGCCTTGTCTGCGCCACGAATATGGATCTGCGCCAGAAGGTGCAGGAAGGCACTTTCCGGGAGGATCTCTTCTACAGGATCAACACGATGAACATCCATCTGCCGGCCCTGAGGGAACGCCCGGAAGACATCGTTCCGCTCGCCGGGATATTCATAAAAAGATTCGACGAGAAGTACCACCGCGAGGTAGAGGGCATCGATCCGGAGGCGAAGGCCGCTTTGAAGGACTGCCACTGGAGCGGGAATATTCGTGAACTCCAGAACTGCATCGAGAAGGCAGTCATTCTGGCGGAAGGCAGTGACCTGACAGAGAACGAGTTGCAGCTGCCGTCGGAGGCTCTGGTCGAGGGAAGCGAAGCTTCGGTGGCGACGCTGGAGGAAGTGGAGGAGAAGGCCATCCGCACCGCGGTGGAGAAATATTCCGGGAATATGTCGCTGGTGGCCAAGGCGTTGAACGTCAGCCGCCCGACCCTCTACAGCAAACTCAAGAAATACGGGATTTAGGAATATGCTGCCGTGGCCTCAGATTGCGATTCCGGCCGGCGTTCTGGTGCTGGTGGCTTTGCTTGCGGTGTTCATTACACGGCACCGTATCCTCAGGAAAGTGACCTATATGCTTGATGCCCTGGAGGATAAGGAGACCAATTTCAGGTTCGATGAGGGTGGTCTGGGCAGCCGGAAGATCAACAGGACCCTGAACCGAATCCGGACCATATTCCAGAAAGAGACTGCCGACATCAGGGAGCAGGAGGAATATTACGGGCAGATGCTGGACAAGGCCAAGACAGGCATCGTCGTGCTGGAGTCCGGGACGGATTCCGTGCTTTACACCAACAAGCAGGCGCTGATTCTTCTGGGGGTGTCTTCCTTAAGTACCTTACGTCAGCTTGACATCGTAAGTCCTTCGTTAAGAGGGGCATTTGAGAAAGTCGAGGAGGGGCTGGACCAGAAAGCGTCCATCTACTCGGAAAGCTCGCAGACTAACATTTCCCTGTCCGCCACATCGGCGCACATCGGGCGCAAGGACGTGAAGATCATAGCGGTGAACGACATCTCAGAGGCCATCGAGGAGAATGAGTCGGAGTCTTGGACGAGACTCATCAGGGTTCTGACCCACGAGATTATGAACACCGTCACCCCGATCGCTTCCCTTTCCGAGGCTCTTTCCGAATATGCCG
>CAVCRL010000002.1:0-49653 GCA_963604455.1 Lachnospiraceae bacterium
ACCCTGTAGGCTCCACAGTTGAAGGAACAATCGCTTCCCTCACCGACAAGGGCGCCAACATCAAGCTTGACGGCGAGGACGAAGGCTTCGCATTCAGCCGCGACCTCATCAAGGAGGATGGCAAGCAGGCTGTCGTAGGCGAGACTCTTCCGTTCAAGGTCATCGAACTCAGAAGAAGCACCCGCAGGATCCTTCTCTCACACGTAAGAACATACTCTGAGGCTAAGGCCGAGAAGGTAGCCGTAGAGGCTGACAACACAAAGAAGGCGGTCAAGAAGATCAACTCCAACCTGGAGAAGACCACCCTCGGTGACATCAGCGAGCTCGCTGCCCTCAAGGACAAGCTCGAGAAAGGTGAATAATTTATGGATTTCACATTGACGGTGCTGGGCACGGCTTCGGCCAAGCCCAGTCCCGGAAGGAATCAGAGCGCTCAGGTACTTTCCGTACACGGGCGCTCTTTTTTGATTGATTGCGGAGAAGGCGTGCAGACGCGTCTTCAGGAGTGCCGCATATCCCTGCTGAAGATAGACTCGATCTTCATCTCCCACATCCACGGCGACCACGTCTTCGGACTTTTCGGCCTGCTTTCCACGATGGGAATGCTCAGCAGGATGTCGCCGCTGAACATCTACGCTCCTGTCAGTTTCGGCCCTATCCTGAAATTCTTCCTTTCCTACTACGGCGAGGGCATCCCGTTTGAAATCAGGCATATACCGATGAATATGAAGGCTCCGGAGGTGATCTATCACACCAAATCCCTCGAAATCTACGCTTTCCCGTTGAACCACAAGATTGAAACCTTCGGCTGGCTGTTCCGCGAAAAGGAGCCTCAGAAGAATGTCAAAAAATGGAAGATTGATGAATATGCCCTCTCACTCACCGAGATCGGCGCGGTCAAGCGTGGCGAGGATGTGATCCGTGAATATCCTGACGGCACCACCGAGGTGCTTCCGTTCGAGGAATTGGGCTACAAGCCGTATGTTCCTCGTTCCTTCGCCTATTGCAGCGACACGGCTCCGTTCCGGGAGCTGTCTTCCTGGGTGAAAGGCGTGGACCTGCTTTACCACGAGACGACATACACGGCTGAGTTGGCGGAACAGGCTGCCCAGCGTCATCATTCCACGACCCTTCAGGCCGCGCAATGCGCATTGGACGCCGGCGTGAAGAAACTCGTCATCGGGCATTATTCCTCACGGTGCAAGAACGTTTCTCAGTACGAGGCGGAATGCAGGAGCATATTTCCGGAGACGTACGCGGCCAATGACAGGGATGTTTTCGATGTCCCTTTGGTTAAATTGGGCTGAGATGTTGTCAGATTGGGATTCAAGAGACCTTTCGTTGGCGAAAATTCATTATATTTACATTCTGTAGTCAGTTTGTGGCAAAACTTACACCGCCGCATATTTGACAAGGATCTTTAAAGATTGTAAATATTCAGATGAAAAGGGTTATTATATTCATAAGTATAGTTCTGTGTCAGGTGGCCGCTTGGGCACAGGGCACGCCTCAGGAACGGTATATTCAGAAATGGGCTCCGACAGCGGTCCGGGAGATGTACCGCAGCGGTGTGCCGGCCAGCATAACATTGGCCCAGGGCATTCTGGAGTCTCGTTATGGGCTTTCGCCGCTGGCCTCCGAGGGCAACAACCATTTCGGAATCAAGTGCCACAAGGATTGGAAAGGCAAGTCGATGCGCTACGATGACGATGCGAAAGGGGAGTGCTTCCGGGTCTATGACTCCGCTGACGAATCTTTTCAGGATCACTCGGACTTCCTCCGTTACCGGGATCGCTACAAGTTCCTTTTCGACTTGAAGACAACGGATTACAAGGGATGGGCATACGGCTTGAAGAAGGCCGGCTACGCCACAGATCCCAACTATCCGGCGAAGCTGATAAAGTACATAGAGGACTACAAGCTTTATGAATATGACACAATGACTTCCGAGGAGTCCGAACGTCTTGCGAAGGCCGTGGAGAAAAAAAATGAGGTGGCTTCAGGGGATTCCAAAGTGGATTCCGGCAAGAAATCGGCTGCTGTTAATAAAGATAAGGCGAAGAAAGACAGGAAAGCTCGCAAGGCCAGAAGGAAACGTTCAAAGGAAGTGTCTGAATCTGATGTGATTCCGGCCTCACCATTGTCCCTTGAGGAGCCGAAGAGGATTGACAAGAGCGGGTTGGAGGTGTTCAGTTTCTCGTTGACCCGGGAGGCATATTCCCGCAACGGGGTTCCGTTCATCACCTCGGTGGAAGGAGAGACATATTCAAGCATCGCTCAGTCGTACCATCTTTATCTGAATGAATTGTTGAGGTTCAATGATTTGACTCATTCCGAGGAACTTCTGCCGGGTACGGTTGTCTATCTGCAGGCGAAGAAGAACCAGTCCGAGAAGGGCCTTGACAAGTACATTGTGGGCGAGGACGAGGAGTCTCTGCGTGACATCTGCCAGCGGTTCGCCGTGAAGATGTCCAGTGTGATGAAGATGAATGGCTTTACGGCCGGTTATGAACCTCGCGAGGGTGACACGATCATCCTTCGCGGTAAGAAGATGAAGAAGTGATGAAGACTTGGAAACTGATCGTTCTGGTCGTCGCGTTATTGGTGATCGTGGTCCTTGGCGCTATCGGCGGCCGTTGGTACGCAGGCAACCGCAAACCGAACTTCACCGGCAAGGCCGATTTGTATGTCCGTCCGCAGATGACTGTTGATGAGGTGCTTGCGCAGATTCCCGACAGCATTGTCGTAAATCATCGCAATCTTCTTCACGTTGTTCGCAATGGCTTGATTGACAGTGATCTGATGCCGGGACATTATGTCGTGGAGAAAAACAAACCGAGCGTCTATGTGGTCCGGATGCTGAGGAACGGCTGGCAGTCGCCCGTGAATCTGGTGCTTTCCGGCACGATGAGACAGAAGGGCAGGATCGCCCGCAAGATCGCCAACCAGATGATGCTGGACTCTGCCGAGGTCGCCGATGCGCTGAACGATTCGTCGTTGCTTGCCGGTTACGGTTTCACACCGTCCGATGTGTTCTCCCTGATCATTCCGGACACCTATCAGGTCTATTGGACGGCATCTATGAAGGACATTCTGGACAAGCAGAAGGCCGCTTACGATGCCTTTTGGACCGCTGAGAATCTCGCCAAGGCCGAGGCGCAGGGTTTGACCCCGAAGCAGGTCTCGATCGTGGCCTCCATAGTGAAGAGCGAGTCGAACTATGCTCCTGAATATTCCTCAATAGCCGGTGTGTATCTGAACCGTCTGCATCAAGGAATGAGGCTTCAGGCCGATCCGACGGTGGCATTCTGCTACGGCTACACCCTTAACCGGATTCTGCTCAAGCATTTAGAGTGCGATTCCCCGTACAACACCTATCTGCACGAGGGACTTCCTCCGGGACCGATCTGTGTTCCCGACAAGCCGAGTCTTGAGGCCGTTCTGAATCCTGACCGCCACGGCTATCTCTATTTCTGCGCCAACGCCTCAATGGACGGCACCCACAAGTTCGCCGCCACCTATTCCGAGCACCTCCGCAACGCCCGCGAGTTCCAGCGCGCCCTCGACGCCCGCCGCGCCTCCGGCCGGTGATCCCTTGCAGTGCTATCAGGACAGTCCCCAAATATTATTGCATTTCCGCGGCTTTCTTCAAGTCCTCTTTGTCCGGTGTGAATATATGGTTCAACACACCGACAGAAACAACTTTGGTCTCGCCATCGTATGTGATGGTGCCAACGCTGCAAACAAAGTAGTTATCGACCTTCAGCAGATTGTCGATGACTAATCCGCCCAATCCGGTCCCGATCATTGAACCGAACATAACCAGATCAGCATCACTTTCATCGCTTGACAGTTCTTCAGTCAGCACAGTATTCAAGACATCTTTCAACGCCTTACAATGCGCGGCTTTGTCAGGACACGTGACAACGCATACCCCTGCGATGATCACCAACACTAAAATAAACAACAGAAATTTTTTCATACGACTACACGTTTAAAATCAGTATTCAAAAGATTAGACTTCAGTTAAAAGAAACTCTCTGCAGAAAATCCCAAAAACATATAGTTAACTGCGTTTTATGTTAAATTTTGACAAAAATACGACTTTTCTGTGTGGAATCAAGAAAGTTGCGTTAAAAAGTTTATTCTCATTCGAGACCGCCTAGTTCTTCATCTGTCATAAGCCAGACAAAAACTAATCCTCGAATTTTGCACGTTACCAAAATTCGAGGATTAGTTTTTGTCTGGCTCCAACCGAAGCGAGAATCGCTCCTTAGATCTCGCTTCCGGTGAACTGTCCGATGAAGTAGATCGCACCTGTGCTGGATTCGCTGATGATGTACACGAACGGCCTGTCGGCGTGGAACTCAACCTGACGAGGCTCCGGGGCGAGGGCTGACATAGTCATAATCGCCGCGGTGACGGCAGCGGCCTTGGTGCCCTCCTCGCTGACTTCGATCTTCGCTTTCTGGAACATCTTGGAAACGAACATATTCCCGTCAGCAAGTTTGCTGAAGTCGGCGGATTGCTTGAACATTGTCGGCGCGCCAAGGCTTGAGATGATATCATTCAGAGGCTGCTCTATTTCGGTCGTGAACTTAGGCAGCTTGAGGTCCACCTTGCAGTTCTCCATCGTTCGGCCCAGCGTGGCGAGCTCCTTGGCGTTCACCACTTTCATCATCTCCGGAATTGACTTGTCGGCGTTCGGCAGAAGCACCGTCATAGCGAATGATCTGTTCCCGTAAGGAATCCTGACCGCTGAATATGTCTTGTTCGATGTGTAGAGATATTCATCGGTCCTGTGCATCATCTTGACTTTCTTGATGTCGCGGGTGTAGCCCTGAAAACGCTCCAGCTTGGTGTTCTTCGCGTCGAACTTGTCCGTCCACGAGCCGTTGAAGTAGATTGCGTTCATCAGGTAGGCCACCGCGCTTGGCTCGACCCTGTCGATTATCTGAGGGATCATCCCGTCCGTGTGCTTTGAGCACCAATCATTTATGACACCTGCGCTCTTCTGCGACGTGAAGTCCAGGTTCTCGACCTCAGCCTTGAACCAATCGCGCACGACGCTGGCATATTCATCCTTGATCTTGTTGTTCTTGTTGACCGCTATGTAGTCGGCGATGCTGACTGTCGTGGAAGGATCCAGAGTCCCAGCCTTCTTGATGAGGTAGCCGTAAAGCGCGTTGATCTCGTCCATAGATCCGCCGGTGAACCCGAGCGTGTTCAGGATCTCCTGCCTTGTCGCACCGTCCGCGCCGTTGGCCAGCATCGACATCAACCCGCTGACACTCAACGGAGAGATTACCCTTGAATCCATTCCGGACACCTTGTTGAACAGGTTGAGCGCGAAGGTGTTGTTCTTCGCCAAAAGTTCCCTCTGACCGTCCGTCAGGATCAGGAAGTCACTGTCGATATTCTCCATTTCGTCTCCTCTGCTGATTTCTGTGATGTTGCTCTGTCCGCTCTTCTTCGCCGTGCCGCAAGACACCAGCATAGCCGCCGCCATCCCCGAAAGCACCACTCTTCTCGCTGTCTTATTCATTTCTCTCACTTTTTTCCGTCAGGCGGGCAATCACCTTCCGTGAATATATTCATTCAAGCGGCTATTGCCCGCCGCCCTAACTAACCAACTCCCTAAATCCAGCAAGAACCGTTCCTTGCATCACCTCCCCACAATATTCTTTATGAATATCCAACATTTGTTTGAGTTATGAAAATATGGATTCTCAAACCCAATAACATTCATTATGAATATCCTCATTTCGGTCTATGGTTGCCCATCCCATTCTCCTTTTTAGTGGGCAAAATTCAACCGGTTTTCTACCGGGGCTCTTGTCCCTTTGCTTGGTGTATGTGCCTGTTTTGTAACAAATTGTATTATAGATAATTGTGATTTCCTGGTAGTCAAAATCGGAGGGCAGGGTTTTCTATACACCTGATTATCTGAGGGTGAAGATTCACATATTGGTTATCAATCTTTTATGGAATCCTGCCCGTCAAGCATCCGTGCGATGGCCTTGGCGAGGCGCAGGTCGGGTTCCGTGAAATGGTTGCCGGGATTGATCTCGAAACAGTGAGGAATGGCTAGCCCTTCAAGTAGTTCCAGAATCTTGTCCGTGCATTCTCCCACACGGCTCATCACAGGGTGCTTCGTTCCGCTCTCGTTGTCCCCGAGAGAAAGGGACACGAAATCCGGCCGCCCGACCATCGGATGCGAGACGGCATATTCAATGAATCCTGGGTACCAGAAAGAGGCTGAGCCGCAGGCGATTCTGGCGAAGCGATCGGTCTTCCAGACACTCCAGAGGGCGAAAAGTCCGGCCAATGAATATCCCGCCAGGGCGTTGTACAGCGGTGGGGCCGGCAGTTTGGCCTCCGTTTCAGGCATAATCCTGTCCAGCAGTTCCGTCAGATGCCGCTCAGCGTTTCCTTTGAATGGTGGCTGCCTCTTGCGGACTCCCGGAGCCATCCACGGAGTCAGCTCGCCTTCGAAATCGAAATCATAAACCGACACCAGATTGAAGTCCGGGCAGCCGATCTGTCTGCACGCCTCCCAGACACAGCGCCCGTCCCCGGCCACGGAATGAATATAAACCGTCGGAAGCGCCGTCTCGCCCCCGCACCAGATTCTAACCTTTTCCATATCACCCGCAATTTACGAATAATATCTCGGAATCAATCCGGTCACAGAGCCTGTTGAAGTGACCGAGAACTTGTTGAAGTGATTGGAAGCTTGTAGAAAAGACAGGCAGGTGTCCTTTAACGTGTACTGCCGCTTGAGTTGGTTACTTGACAAAGTCACTTCGGCAGGCTCAGTGGCCGAGCCTAAAAGATCGTGGTGGATGCCATTTTGAGACGATGTCGCACCAGATGTTTACAGACCGTTTTCGGCAATTGCTTGAAAAACAGGGCTTTAACCTTTTCCCTTTGGTTGAATCCAGCCGAAGGAGAATCCTTAATGAATTGATGGACAGTTCCTTTGCGGTCACTCGCTTATTGTTACAAAGTTCTGTGTAGGCACTTGATAGACTGTAGGTTAGGACTTTGCCCTTAGCATAATCTTACCGGAGGAGAACACGCTGGTCTTTGATGGTTAAGCACTTGAAATTCACGGTGGGAAAATTGCCGGATTATGTGTAAATTAGCGGTTGATTTGGTAAAGATTGATTCTTATGAAGAAAGTACTTGTGATTTCGACCAGTCTCAGGCCGAGGAGCAATTCGGAGGCGTTGGCCGATGAGTTTGTCAGAGGCGCTCAGGAGGCTGGCAATGAGGTGGAGAAGGTGACGTTAAAAGGGAAGGACATCCGTTTCTGCAAGGGCTGCCTAGTCTGCCAGAAGACCCAGGAGTGTGTGATCAAGGATGACGATGCTCAGGCGATTGTGCGGAAGATGTATGAGGCCGACGTTATCTGTTTTGCCACACCTATATATTACTATGAGATGAGCGGCCAGATGAAGACGCTTCTGGACCGTGCGAATCCTCTTTACACGACGGACTACCATTTCCGGGACATTTACTTCCTCTCATCAGCGGCGGAGGACGATGCCGAGGCACCGTCACGGGCTATCACCGGACTTGGTGGCTGGATAGCTTGTTTTGAATATGCCCGTCTTTCAGGCACTGTATTTGCCGGCGGGGTGACCGATATGGGTGATATTGAAGGACATCCGTCCCTCGTGTCCGCTTACCTTCTCGGAAAGTCTGTGAAGTAGAGTGAACTTCAAGATCTCTTCAGACGATCAGTTTATTGAGAAATATGAGAGAGCGGTCTTTCCTGTTAGTGGTCATCGGATTGATGTTGGTGTCATTCCCTGTCGCAGGGCGTGATGATCGTTGTCGTGAGGCAGGTCGCTTCGGCAGGCTCAGCGACCACAATCTTTGTTCGCAGTCCTCCACTCTGGTCGCTGAACTTATCGAAGCGACCGACCCGGCGGAGGCGACATCCCGCTCACGGGAGGTAGATGTGAAGGTCGGCCAAAGGGAAAGAACGGTCAAGGAGAAGGAACTGCTCCGGTTCAACTTTGGCTATTCCACCAACGAATACGGCTTGATGGAGGTGACCTGGCATCACTTCCTGAACCGGTACGTGGCCCTTGGCGGAGGCGTGTCGTGCGGAGTGGGCTTTATGGGAAAGAATATGCCCGGTGGCTATATTGCTGATTCTGACTATGATCAGTGGCGGATGACATCAGGCGAGGAGGATGAATGGAATATAGACGCGCTGGCTCCGAAATTTCTGTTTTCGGGAATATTCAAGACTCCGGATCTGCTGGAGCTCGGGCGTTGCAGGATCGCTTGCCTTGTGGAACCCGGGGCTGTATTTGCGATACCTTTCTCAAGAAGGGAGGTGCTTCTGTCCAACGAGGCCGGTGACACGAAGACTGAATATGTCCGTGGCAGGGGCGGGCGCAGCGTCTTCTGGCAGTGCCGTGGCACAATTATGTTCTCATTCAGTGATTGGGGAATCGGTCTGAGTTATTCGCTGAACGACATCGATATGTACTCCAGCGTCAGAACCTTGAGCTATAACGGAACTGATTTCTACGATTTCTATCCTAAGAAAAGAGCCCTTTACCACACTTTCGGGCTGACGCTGTCATATTCATTCTGACACCAAGGTGTTCGTTTATTGAGTTTATTCCAGCCATCCTTCCGGGAGCTGCATCGTGACGCAGTGGAGGCCGCCGTGGCCGGAGAGGAGAGGACGGCAATCGATGACGATGACTTCTCTGTCCGGGAACACTTCCTGAAGTCTGGTGCGTGCGACCTCATCGAGCTGTGAACCGGCTCCTGGCACGAGGACCGCTCCGTTGATAATCAAGAAATTAGCGTAGGATGCAGGGAGCGGATAATCGTCCAGGAACATCTGTTCCGGCTTCGGGAGCGGAACGAGCCTGTAAGGCTTTCCGTCAAGAGTACTGAAGGACTGAAGCTGCGCTTCCATATTCATTAAAGACTCGTAGTCAGGATCTTCCGGATTGTCGCTTTTTAGGTAGGCGATTGTCTCCGGGTCGCAGAACCGCGCCAGGATGTCGATGTGGCTGTCTGTGTCGTCGCCGGAGAGGCTGCCGCTGTCCACCCAGAGCACACGCTTGAGACCGAACGCCTGCTTGAGCTCGCCCTCGATCTCCTCCTGGGTGAGATATTCATTCCTGTTGTCGCTGCAAAGGCATTCAGAGGTGGCCATCAGGGTGCCGGCCCCATCGGTGTCGATGCTGCCGCCCTCCAGCACGAACGGGCGCATATCCACGCACATCACCTCATCGGCGAACGCCCTGTCAAAGAATATCTTCTTGGTGATTCCGTTGTCGAAATTCGAGGCGAACTTGAGGCCCCAGCCGTTGAAGATGAAGTCGTAGAGGTATTTCTCCCCGTTGTCGCCATAAACCGCGATTCCGCCGTGGTCGCGCGCCCAGGTGTCGTTGATCTGGCACTCCTGAAATTGGATTTTGGAAGTGTCCACGCCAAGCTCGGCCAGCCTCTTCGTGGCGGCCTGGATGTCAGATGTCACCAGCAGCACCTTCTCGAAGCGCAGTATCGCGGAGATGATCCGTGCGTAGCATTCCTGCACCTTTTCCAGTTCGTACCAAGGTGTAGTCTCGTCAGGCCAGGTGAGCATCACCCCGCTCTGTCTCTCCCATTCAGCAGGCAGTCTCATATTCATTTCTTATTTTGGACTTCAAAGATACAATAAAGAAATGAAAGAGTTGAAAAAATGAGGAAACGTCACTCGGATTTTCTTCGGCCATCGTGGTTACCCTTGCCATTGTGGTTACTCTTGTCATTAGGTTTCTCCGGCGGAAGCCCTCTTCACCGGACAAACCGATGAAATTACAGGGTCCGGTAAAATACCGTTTCCGTGGACATTCTCGTTGGTACGGATCAGTCAGCTGCCATACAGCCGCCAATTTTTGTTAAAGGCCGCCTTTAGCAAAACCGAAAAAGCAAGAGACTGATATGAAGAGATTTGCAAACAACAGGAAAGACTACCTCACGCCGGAGACCAGGGCCGTGAGGGTCGCTATGGAAGGCTCAGTATGCGCCGGCAGCGATGTGAAAAAGATTAACACTGAGAAGCCTAACGTCGAGGTTGACGATTGGGACGAGATTGGAAACGAAATATCATTTGATTAACTGAGAGAGATGAAAAAGACTATTTTAAGCATAGCATTTGCGCTTGCGGCGCTCGTTGGATTCACAGCCTGTGAAAAAGAACAGAACAACACGGGGAAGGAAGTGATTGAGGGCCTCCCTGTCAACTCGATCAAACTCAATCTGTCGGCCCCGAG
The DNA here is from genome assembly GCA_963604455.1 of Lachnospiraceae bacterium. Lineage (GTDB taxonomy): Bacteria > Bacteroidota > Bacteroidia > Bacteroidales > UBA932 > Cryptobacteroides. The sequence continues at coordinate 10,296 of CAVCRL010000002.1, forward strand.
CGATGATGTCATCGCCGTCACCAGGGCAAGCGCCGAGGTGGAGACCAACGTCCAGAATATGGCCCTGTTGTTCTACAAGGCCGGCACGAACGACAAGCCGATCATCGTTTACGTTGACAAGAACGGGATGGGCACCCCGACGGCATCCACAAGCACGAACTATAAATATACGGTTAATCTGGATGTCACCGACAAAGGCATCACCACCGGCAACTGGTACCTTTACGCCATCGCCAACTACAACACCAAGTTCTGCAACGTCGATATGACGAAAATAGCGGAGTTGACCAGAACCGAGTTCCTTGCCTACAATGTAAACAAGGCCAACCGCGAGCTGGACATAGTTGAAAACGCGATACTTATGACCGGCAACTACTGCGAAAACGGAACTTTCGGTGAGGACGGCTCCCTGACACTTGAATATGACAATAAAGAGGAAGAGTCCTGCACTATGAATGGCATCATCCACCTTCGCAGAATCGTCGCCAAGATCAGCTTCGAGTTCAAAAGTGGCGAGAACACAACCACAACCGGCGTGACCTTTACCCCGGAGACCTACAGTATTCACGAATATTCAAGGTCTTCCACATTGATGGAGAGGCCATTCGACGGCTGGACAACCACCGACGGCGTGACCTACAACAATGGTGAATATGCCGGAACGGGTGACTTCCACTCGCACGCAGATGGAGTAGCCCTCGCTGTTGTTGACAACAAGTTGGAGTTCTATATGCCTGAGAATATTCAGAAAGCCAAGGCTGATCCGACAACGTGGACATATGCTGAACGAGAAAGAAGGGAGAGTGCGACAGACCGAACCTTCAAATATGCTCCTGAGCACGGAACTTACATTGTGGTTAAGGGACAGTACAAGGACTCCAAATATTCCGGAGATGTAACTTATACAATCCATCTTGGAGATTTCTCCGCAAAGAACGGCAATGCCTACGAGAATTTCTCGATAAGACGAAACTATCACTACACCTACACTGTCACAGTAAATGGTGTGAACAGTATTGTTGTCGAGGCACAGACTGATGAGGAAAACCAATCGGGAGCAGAGGGCAACCTCATCGGCTACAACAGCGAATCGTTCAACATCAGGCTTGATGCGCACTATGAGAATGTGCTGTTGAAAATCGCTGCTCCTTCCGGATCGACTGTCAATGAGTATTCAGTGATGCTGAACACTCCGTACAGCAAGAATGTTCTGATTACCAGTAATGACCTGTCAGGAAAGGCAAGCGCGGATTACGATTGGATCAGGTTCGGCAAACCTGCCAGCGCGACAGAGTTCAATGCCTACAAAGAAAGTGAAACCACAGATATATTCACTCTTCTGGATGAGATTAAAGGCAGCACATTGACATCTGACGGAGAGCATTATATTGTCGATGGAGGCTACATCTACACAACGGCATACGTGAATGAATATTACTACGACAGCAAGATGAACTCCGCCTCGGACAAGAGCGCCGAACTCAATAAGTTCATCAACGCCGATGACCGTACTATGACAATCGCGTTCGGAACCATTAAGGTAAGTAGTGACAAGCAGAGTTCATACACCGACAACGTTGTGTTCTCGATCCAACAGAGATCAATCAAGTCGTTCTTCGATTTGACTGTCAATAACCCGTTTGGAGTTGAGCAGGTGGATGAAACGCCTGAGACAACATCCTATAACTCAGCAAGCAGCGGATCTGAGAACAGCTCATATAATGATAGCCATTATGGTTACAACAACTTCAAGAATGCGATAGGAACCTCAGCCTCTTGGGATACATACGTGAACACGGATTCATTTGGCTACACTTTGTCAAATAATTCTATCACATTCAACAGCAGTGCCCTTACAACGACAGGAGCCTATGGAATATACCAGTGCCTGTCAAGAAACAGAGATGAAAACGGTGATGGGACTATTGATGGAGATGAAGTCAAATGGTATCTTCCAGCGGTTGACCAATGTACGAATTATTGGTTCGGAATGAACTCTTTGCCGGTTGATGCAAGAATCAAGATGGCTACAAATACAGGTTCAGTCAACAATTACTTCACAAGTACATCTGGAAAATCAGCGTGGTGGTCCGATGAAGGTTCTTCATATGGAGGATACTATGATAAAGGGAAAAGTTCTGTAAGATGTGTTCGTTCACTTAAGGATTATTCTGGCGAGACAACAGACCTGTCATCTTTCAACACTGAAAACCAGACTATAACTGTCATTGGCCTGGATAACAAGAGTGTAAGAGAATCTTTCACCGTGGAAACAGAATATTCAGAACACTACAGAGGAGAAACACAAGACAAACTGCCTCAGGCATTCCAGATTGCCCAAACTGATTTTGATAAAGAAGTTGAGGTTCAGGCTAAACCTACGGTAACCATCACATTAAATGGCTTTAACACATCCTCATACTACCCAATAAGTAACATACTTGACGGAGACACAGAAACATATTGGATGTCATCAAACCGCCAGAATGTAGGATATTATGTGCTTCTCACATATAGTGCACCAGTACATCTTTCAAAAATTAGCATTAAATTCGGCTCATCATATTACTACTACCCTCACAATATGTCCCTTCAAATATCAGAGGACAACACAACTTGGGTAAATGTAGACAATATTGATATTAACAAAACCTCTGTCACAGGAACCTTTACATCTGAACAAAACAATAAAAATGTACAATACGTTAGGTTGTATGTTACAAGTAGTAGTTCAACATACTTACAGATTTATAACATTGACATAGACTGTGAGCCGGTTAACAAAGAATATACAACAGAAGAGAGAAGTACCTTTACAAAGTCAGAAGTGATGACCGGCAGCTGGTGCCAGAAGTACTATTACGAATCAGAGGATAAATCTGATCTCGGAAAATGGAGGATCCCTAATGAGAAGGAGCTGACGTTAATGCTGAAGTACACAGACAATTTGACAAACGCACTTAGCACAAGCTATACTTGCGCCAAGAGTAAGTATGAGCGTCCTAACAATGAGGGAACAATGGTGTATTATGTTAACGTTAAAAACGTAATCACTACAGATAAGAATGACAATACAGGTAATACTGCCATAGGTGACCGTCAGATCTTCACAATCCGTTGCGTCCGTGACGCCACCCCTGACACCACGGGATCGGACGAGACGGACAAGAGTTCGAACACCTTTGAGAGCGGAGGAAACGTGATCAAATAAACACTAACATATTCGTAAAATGAACTTGCATTTTTATCGATTGTTGCTTTGCGTGCCGGTGTTTGCCGGTGCGCTTAGCTGTTCGCAGAGGGAGGCTCTGCCGGAAACTGACTCCACGAATGAAGTCGTGATCTTTGGAACGCAGGAGGATTTTGCTGGAAACAGGACACGCACCGTCGTCGGCGAGGTTCTGGACAATGGAGCCTTGGCGATGAACTGGAGCGTTGAAGACAAGATCGGTGTCTTCGGCAATGGCACGACCACTAACGAGCCTTTCACCAGCACAAACACCTACCCGATCAGGGAGACAGGCTTCAAGGGGAATCTGGCTGACGGAGACACACCTGAATATGCCTACTACCCTTACAGCGCGGCGGCGACCGATAAAAATGCGATTCCAGTGAATATTCCTAAGACACAGGAATATTCAGGAACATCTTCCATCGCTGAATATGACTTCAAGGCTTCCAACAAAATCACCGAGCTGAGTGACGGGAGTTTCAAGTGTAATATGCGGCAGCTCGGGGTATTGCTCCGCTTCGAGATAAACCTCGATGACATCAAAAGCTGCATCAAATCGGGCATTGACGAGACGCTTACATTGCCTGAGGATGAGAAGGTTCTGTATATCTCGATGAGTTCGGCTGTGGCTATGACCGGTGATTACACCTACGATCTGACGGCATCACCTATGGTCCTCAAGGCAGGAGCGACAACTTCGGGTGATGTCACAATGAATCTCACGGAGACTCCGCTTCTTAGCGGGACCGTGATCGCCTATGCCGTCGTAGCTCCGGGAGCACAGTCTGGACAGGAATTGACTATCGACATAAAGACCACACACTGTTCAATACAGCTGACGACAAAGGCTCTTTGTGATTTTGAGAGTGGGAAGTACTATGTTGTTCCGTTGAACGCTTCAGTGTTTAATAACGCGGATAATCAAGTCGCCGTGTCAGAGGAGTTGATACCGGACACTCCTGATCCTGGTCCAGAGACCGGCGAGCCCGCAAACTGTTATATGATAACAACAACGGGAACTCATTCATTCACGGCCACGACTATCGGTAATGGAGCGGACGGAATCATTGACGGAGCCGGATTCCACACATCATCGGCCACCATCGCCCCGAAATCCGCCAAGTTGCTGTGGCAGGACACAGAGAACTTCATTGGCGATGTGACTTATGCTGACGGAAAAGTTAGCTACACCGCCAACGGCAATGTTGGCAATGCGATGATAGCTGTTTACGGTGGCGAGAACTGCACCGGAGATATTCTTTGGAGTTGGCACATCTGGGGTGTCGGTGACGAACTGCCTACTGATGATGTGATCACCAATCAGGCCGGAGCGACATTCACCGTGATGGACCGTACCCTCGGAGCCTGGTCAAAGACATCGTACTACACCACGCTCTACCAGTGGGGGCGCAAGGATCCGTTCCCTAACAGTTCTACTTACTACGTGGACGGGGTGGCTACGGACATTGACAAAACCTATCCAGTTTATACTCCGGAAACAACCGATGACGCAACGATCCTCACAGGAGTACATAACCCAGACAAGATTGTCAACGACAACGATGCGACTAATAATTGGAATTGGTTGGCTGAGGACAATCAGTATCTTTGGGGTGATACCGATGCAACTACTTTAAGTGATGTAACCAATTCATCCGCTGGCTCCGGTTGGACTGACGGAAAGACAATTTATGATCCTTGTCCAGCGGGATATAGAGTCGCAAATAAATACACTTGGACAGGCTTTAGCAAAAACACAACAGGCTCTAACGCATCGGCTGTGTCCAGTGCGAAATTGGATTTGATCAACTACGTCAAATACGATAATGGCTACTATTTCAAAATGAATTCTGACGATGAAACTGGTTGCTATTATCCGATGACAGGAAGCCGAGGAGGCGCTACAGGCTCATTATGGTCTGGTTCCGGAAAGAAGGCTTATTCATCACGAAATCACGATGTCACATATTGGTCAAGCGCTCCGCAATCAAATGCGCATAACGCTTGCATTCTTTATATTACGCCATACAATGCAAGTCCATCTTCTGCGCCAAAAAGCGAGAATACAGTTAACACAGTGGACAATGCGTACAAATGGAACGTTAATCCTGTCCGTTGCGTAAGAGAATCCACAAAATAAAGACAAAAGACGCAGGCCACAACGGCCTGCGTCTTTTGTCTTATACCACATCATCCTTCCGTCACCTTCCACGAGTCAAGCGTGCGGGTTGCGGTTGAGATATTCACGCCTACTTTGACGCGTCTGAGTTTCTCGCCATCGAACTTGTACGGAATCAGGTACCCTTTCTCGTCAATCTGCCTTAAGGCATCCTCGGCGGAGCCGTCAACCTTGAACTCGAAGACATATATTCGATCCTTGGTCCAGCAGACCGCATCGGCACGCCCGACGGCGGATTTGACCTCGGCTTGGGTGTAGTAGCCCAGCAGCGAGAATACCAGGTATATGATGGTCTGGTAGTGTTTCTCGGTCTTATTCTCAAGATCATAAGGGATTCCCGCCATAAAGGACTGGAGGCGTTCGAGGGCGTTGTCGATGTCACCGTTCTTCAGCGCTTTGTTGAACCGCAGTACAAACGATGCACTCATACCCTCGGCGCTTTTATAGTTGGCGAGGAGGCCTCTCAGAAAACCCTCACGCACCTCCTTGTTGGGATATCCAAGGGTATATGAATGGTCTTCTTTGTCATAGCCTTTGATTGTAAGGTAGCCGGTCTGATACAGCATCGGAACGATGTCTTCCGTCAGTTCCGGAGAGATGTCAAAGTCACTTTGGGCGATCTCTGTCATCTTGTCAAGTTTTGTCTCGTCAAAACCACTCTTCTGCAATCTTTCCAATAGAAATGTCGGAGTCCCTGTCTCGAACCAGTACGATCCAAAATCCTGCGCGTCAAGGCATTTGATCAAACTGAAAGGGTTATAGATATCCTCCGACTCGTGGCAAAAGTGGTAGCCGTCGTAATTATACTTAAGCTGCCCCAGCGCCTCCTCATACGAGATTCCCTGCTTCTCTGCAAGAATATGCACGGACTCGGACATATCCCTTTCAAGCTCACTTTGCGAAATGCCGCAGATCGCTGAATATTTCGGCATCATCGAGATGTTCTGCAGATTGTTCAATTCACTGAATATGCTCAATTGGGCGAACTTGTTGATGCCGGTGATGAACACGAACCTCAGATACGGGTCCAGGCTCTTGATAGGGCTGTAGAAGTTCCTCATTATCTGACGCATAGGGGTGAGCCGCTCGGAATCGTTCATCACGTCCAGAAGCGGGGCGTCATATTCATCTATGATTATTACGGCCTTCTCGCCGGTCTTCTCCACGGCCACTTTGATAAGACGCTCAAAGCGCGCGTTTATGTCATCTTCCGAGATGTTGGAATCCTTCCCAAACGTTGTCTCGTAGTCGGCCAGTTTGTACGACAAGGTCCTAAGCAACTGTTCCTCATCCAGATGCTTAGCCGTGGACATATCAAAGTGGAACACCGGATGCCGAGTCCACTCAGTCTTGAGCCTCCCGGCCTCCAACCCCTCGAACAGTTCCTTTTCCCCTGCAAAATAACTATGAATAGTGGACGACAACAGCGATTTCCCGAACCGCCGCGGACGGCTCAGGAACACATACTGATAATCTTCCGTCAAGTCGTGGACCAACCCCGTCTTGTCAATGTAGAGATACCCTCCCTCGATTATATTCCGAAACGTCTGCACCCCGATCGGGTACCTTTTCCTTTTCGCCTCCATATTGCCAATCCATTAATGTTCAATTATCAAAGATAATGATTATTCTTCAATTATCAATCTTGAACCTCCTCACCGAACGCTGATGACTCTATTTCCCTCTTCCCTTCATCGCCATTCTCCACTCTTCTTTCCGCCTCACGTATTCAGTGTATTCATTGGCATTGTGATTCATAGTGTCAACAAGATATCGCGCCATCTCATACATTCCTGTCGCAAATAATACAGGGATGCCATTTTCGTCAACCAGATAATGGGCTCGGCTGTTCTCAATCCCTGTTGTCATTCGTTCAAATGCCAAGCAAGGATTCATCCCTCCAGGAACAAGTGTCCCACACAACGTCTTTAGCTTTTTACTCCGTGTCGCGGCCCGTTCCGGCACCAAGCTTACCAAATCACTCTCGGGATCATTCAAGTAGCAGTAATACAACCAGATTTCAAAACAAGGATTACTCACTATCCATTGCCCTTGTTCGTTGTCCGATTTATCCTTGAATATGTCTGCCAATTGCTGGTGGAATTCGTCCACATCCGAGAGAAGAAAGACTTTGTCCGCCGCTTCCAGATGATAGATACGACTATCTATCATAAAAACACCCACAGACTTAATTTCTTTCCATTTTGCCTGCATCTGATATGGTTGCATTCCCTGTCCTTTTTCAGACATAAAAGCAACCCGCAAGGAATGAAGTTCACGCTGCCTGATAAGCTCCCGGAGAAAATCTTTTTCTCTTTTCTCCCCTCCTGAAAGCACAAACACAAGGTTCGTGGATAGTGTACCGTCTGCTTTGCTGTATGCCGGGAGCACTTTCAAGTCTTTAAAACCCACATCCTCCACCTCATTTTTCGTATGAGGTTTGATGATAGACTTTCGGATGACACGTCTCAAGTCACTTTTTGAATATGTCAATTTAGCCAAATCCATAACTTTATTACATATTCAATTCTCCTATAAATGGAATGGCACCGTACCTCCCCTCCATATAGCCATTCTCAATGTTGATAGTGTTGTGAATCTTATAATCATTGAGTGAATACATATGGCTGCTTCCGTACTTCTTCTCCACCATCCACACTTCATCGGTTCTTATGAATTCCTGATTAAGCAGACACGTCTGGTGAGTAGTGAAAATGAGCTGGCCGTTTGTCTCCTGCGATGAGTAATAGCGTACCAACTCTCGCACCAAATGAGGATGAATGCTGTGGTCAAGTTCATCTATGAGAACTGTTTTACCCGATTTAATGGCATCGTACAATGCCGGAACTAACGACAGCAGGCGAACCGTACCGTCAGACTGCGCTAGGATATCCATATCTTTCGCGAATCCGTTCTCACCGAATTGACGGAACATCATCTGACTTATCTTCTGTACTCCGCCTTCAACACTTATAGACCTTGTGTTTCTAAAATCAACGACTTCAGAAAGAACTCCAGAATGCAATTCACGAACCTTGTCCATCGGCAAAGTACCGACGTCGTGAGTGCTCATCCAATCATCAAAATTCTCAGTCTCAACCTTTACGCCATCAATACCGAGATCTATCGCCTTAAACAGCTCGGAAGCGAATCGCCTGATCTCATCATTATTCTTAAACAATCCAATCAGTGTTGGGTTGAATGAATGTAGACCAATGATAGTAAGCTCATTTCCAAACCATTTTTGCGCGATGTTGATATTCTCATCAGTCAATACCGGCATATCATCATTTATGGTCAATAAACTTGCAAACGGATTCTTTTCAATCCATCTCAGCACCATATTATTAACCTCATCAGAAGGTGCGACCGCGTATTCCACCATCCCGTCTCTTCGCGTGAATATGTTTTGGTTATCGGCAAAGCCCAGTCCGGAAATTTGCAAAGTCTCGAAAGTGATGCCAGTATTCATTATTTCCACTGAATATATGAATGGTATTCCAGCATTGGTCACAAACTCGATAGTCAGTTCAAGAGGTTCAAGTCCGGCATTCTCTTTCAATGCGAAAATATATTTCGCAACAGTCTCTTTGTCAAGAAATTTCTTGTTGGTTGCAAGAGCTTTTAAGAAATCAATTCCTTTCAGCAAATTTGATTTTCCAGCCCCGTTTGAACCATATATGGCAGCCATTTTCAGAACCGGCATTTTATCATCTATCACTTTGATATGATTCGCCAGAGAAGTCCTCTTCATATTAGGAAACATATCAAACTGAACCTCTTCGTTAAATGAAAGAAAATTCTTAAGTATTACACGCAGTACCATAACAGTATCATTACTCCAGTTGCATACAAGCGGTATCAGCAAAAGGACGTTATCATTAATTACCTTATACGATGCGAATATACAATATTTTTTTAATCCGTGAAATATTCACGTGAATATTTCACGGATATATCGTATTGAGCAATCACTCCTCTTGGTTAAAAAGATCACCGGTGCCCCGGAATCCGGGACACCGATGACACTTATTAAATGATGTAGTAATCTGTTAATTCCACTTCTGGAGGGTTGTGATGGTGTTGTTGAGGTTCTCAAGACGCTTGTTGTACACATATTTCAGATTGTCCATCACCTCGTCATATTCCATACTTTCATCACCGCAGGTCCAATAGTTGCCTAATGCGTTTCCTGTCGGCCAGATCAGACGGTTATATTGATCTGAAAGTCTGTTGGCCTCACGCCTTTCTTCAACTATCGTATTCGCAAGGTTCTTCAGATCCGGATATACCTCCGCCCAGCGAGCCTTGACACGGTTGATGTAGTTCTGGTCTTTCATCAGGAGAGGGTACCACATATACATCTTACCCTCACCAGATTTCGATCTTTGAATAAGCAATGAACTCCAACTATGGTAGTAATCTCTGTTCACAGTCGTACCTTTACCGTCAATGTTCGTGAATGTCTGGCCATCAAAATCCCAGACAGGACCGGCACAGAGTTTTCCGTCACCGTTTTTGTACATATATGTACTCTTAGGGTGCTGAATCTCATCGTTAAGTGTAAGCTCATAGACGAACCAATAGTCGATCACCGAATTGATGTCCAATTTTTCGTAGGCAGCTGAATAATTGCCATTAGTCAGTTTGGTCTCAATGTCGTTGACGTAAGACTCGATTTGCTTGTATATTCCATAGCCACTGGCAGATTCGGAGAATGTTTCCGCGAACTCGTCCTTGAAGTTCACAGGAAGACTGCGTTTGGTTGTTTTGAACTTCCAGATTTCGTCATAGTAAGTGTCGAATTCCAACAGATAACCGCAATCGCTGATCGTTGGCTCACTATTCAAATCGGCTTTCACGTCCGTATAGCAATCCTTGATTGGCAGTCGTTTGCTACCAATCTTAATCTGTTCTCCAAGCAGATAATTTCCCACGTGCACACCATTGAGCACGAGTTCAACATTCTCACCGGAAGGATTCCAGATAAGTCCTTTTCCGTTCACGCTGCCGTCCTCCGCTCCATTGATAAAGTGGTTCTGTACGGTTTGAGCAATCTTGAACGCAAAGTAGTTGCGGATCAGCGACATATCCGTCCAAGGCGACAACAATACCCATCTTTTGTGTTCTGGCATTCCAAGTAAGGCCGCTTTTTTATCTAACTTGATCGCCAGCGGTCTCTTGTCGTAACTCTGTGATGAATTGCCCCTGAGCCTGAAACCGCAAGCGGCGTCAGACAAAGTTGCCACTCCGTTCTCATAGACTGAGATTTTATCTGTCTTTCCCCAATCCTCACTCTTCGCCTTGACTGTGAAATCAAGATATGTCGCGCTGCCGCCATCGGTATTCAGCACAACAACCGGAAGTCCTGTGTTTGTCACAGTGACGGTGTATGTGCTGCTTTCCGTTCCGTCCACAAGGGTGTATGTCACCGGAGATCTGAAGTCTTGGCTTGATGTACCGCTTTTCTGGATCTCACCGTTGCAGTACACTTTCACTCCTTCCGCCACCGTGAACGTCGGTGCGAGTGTGAAATTGTAAAGATATGGTATGCAGCAGCTGACCTTGTTCAAGGTGTTGTCCACATCACATACGAAATCTTCGGCACTCTTCACCGATGTCGATCCGTTGCTCAGAACAGCAGTCTTACTGAGCAGGCTAGATGGATTATTGGCGATTTCGAACTTGAAGCTCTCGAAAACCGGAGGTTTGGCGTCGATGCGTCCGACAGTACAATTGTTCTCTTCTTTCAGATTGTTGAGATTCAATGGAATATCATAGCAGCATCCAGCCTTGAAGTCAGCGACAGCCTTTACCTCGAACGTAACCTTGTGCACATTCGTCAAAAGTTGGATTTCTATCACATCCCCCTTCCTGATTGTAGGCGCGATGCTCGCATAGGCGATAGCCCTTTGCCCTACCGGCGTTCCACCATCCTCTTCGTCGGTGAGTTTCACGGTAACGCCGGACGATGTCTTGCCCTCGACAGCGGCGAGTCCCGCTCCAAGATTCTCAAGGTTCATCGTGAAGTTACCAGTCCAGGCTCTTCCTGTTTCAGTACCTTCCTTTTGTTTGAATATGATAGACTGGAGCCTCTCTGAACTTCCCACCTCCTCAAGCGCGTTTCCGAACGAAACCGTAACCTTCAAGAACGACACCATAGGAGTGAATATGAATCCATAGCTGCCGTCAGGCTTTACCACCGGCTTGTCACTGGCCTTGATGTCATTAGACGCTATCGATGTGGATCTTGTGTACAATTGCACTGGATCGACCGTGACAGGGATCGCGTTGCGGTCAGTGGCACCTTTCACGTAAGGATAGTAAGCATATTTCGGACTGTCGCCGGTATTCATTGACCCCTTGAATACTCCGGATGACACAGCCGTGGAGAAAGTTCCATTGAACAGGGCGTTAGCCGTCGAGTTGCCGAACACTCCAATCTGGTCACCGACAGACCACAATATTCCCAGAGAACCGTCGTTTGTCGGTTCGATGTCAATCTGAGTGCGGGTCAATGCCGGCTGCCTGATTTCTCCTGTAAGACTGATTTCCTCAAGCTGAGGATCCTGAATCTCATTGTTGCCTACACACGATGAGATCGTGAGAGCGGCGAACGCTGCCAGCGCCGGCGCGAAATTAGTCCGTTTCATATTCTTATAAATTGTTAATGGCTGTGTTGAGTCCCTCGCGACGTTTCTCGAAGACTTCGTTGAAGTTCTGGATGGCTTCCGGATAGGTGAAATCATATTCATCACCACTGTTCCCGGCGTGGAGATATTTAATGTTCCAGATCTTCCAGTTGGATTCGGCCGCCTTCTCACGTTCCTTGCCCATCCGGGCGATCACTGAACTCTGGTTCTGCAGCACGGAATTGTACAAGGAGTTCCATCTTGCCTTCACTCTGGCGACAAAATACGGATCCTTGAACAGCCACGGGTACCAACCGTACGGGGAAGAACTGGCCGAGTTTGTCCTCTGGTACATCAACGCCGAGTAACCGCCCAAATCGGTGAACTTGTAAGGTACAACTTCCCCCCAGTATTTGGTACTCAGGTGTTCCGCCTCCATATTCTTTATGATACTGCTGGTGTTGTACTTCTCGATGTTCACGTAGGTCTGGTAATCGAAATCCCAGACCGGTCCCGCGAAGTATTTTCCGTCACCGTCCTTGTAGGCGAAAGCGCTTTTCGGCCACTGCATCTCGTCATTCATCGCAAGCTCGTTGATGATCCACCAGTCAATCATAGAGTTGATGTCGAGTTTCTCGTAAGCCTTGTCGTAATATTTCCTCGCTGTTGTAGGGTCATTATTGTCGATGCACCTCGCACCTTGGTACAGATTCTCATCGAAGTCGTTGACATACGCCATAAACTCTTCCGCTATGGTTGGATAAGCAGTGATGTCCAAATCCTTGAACGCGATCGGGACTTTGCGGCGCGCGGTGTTTGTCCGGTTCTCTTTCTCGTCCGTGCTCATCTCGATCAGGAAACCGCAATCGGCGACTTTTGCGTTCGCATTGTTTTCGAGAACCTTATCAACTTTCTTTTGAGTCAGCTTCAGCCTGTTCTTGTTGATCTTTATGTGCTCGCAGAGATAGTACGTGCCGACGTGGATCCCATTCATCACGACCTCGACAGTCTCTCCGTGAGGATTCCAGATCAGACCCTTGCCAAGTACGTTTTCTGTACCTGCCGCATCTGTGAAATGATCCTGTATCTCATTCGCCAGATGGTAGGTGAACGCGTTTCTCATCATTGTCTTGTCGAACTGGCTTGCCACAAGGCACCAACGGTCGTGAGCCTTCATTCCCAGCACGGAAATGTCGTCGCTCAATTTGATGTTGACAGGTTTCTTAGGCAGACCTCTTGATGAATTACCACGTGTCTTGACGCTGCAAACATCAGTCATCTGTTTCACACCGTCCTTGTAGATTGTGAGAACATCCGACTTTGTCCAGTCGCCTTCTTTCCCGGTTATGTTCACTGTACCCAACAGAATGTCCTTGCTTGTGACATTGTTGACTGTCTCCTGATTGATGTCCAGCACCACGACCGGCAGCCCTGTGTTGGTGACTGAGACTTTATATTCCTTTGTCTCCAACCCGTTGGAAACGGAATATACCACTGGTTCGGCGGAGGAGAAATCCACCTCGCTTTCGCCGCTTGTCTGCTCCTGGCCATTGACGGTCACGACCGCTCCTTTGGATGTGGTGAATGTCGGGATCAGCTTGAAATCATAGAGATACGGGATGAATCCTTCGATATTCCCGGTTGTCTGGTCAATTTCAAGGGTTTTGCTTGTCACGGAATGAAGTGTGGTCTCAGTGCTTGTCCCTTCGTAGTACGCCTCTTGCGCCAGAATCTTGCCCGCATTGTTGGCCACTTCAAAGCTGAAAGACCTCAGTTCCGGTGATTCAGCCGTAGGGTCAAAGATCTGCAGATTATTCTCTGGCTTGAGGTTGCTTAAATCAAGCGGCACATCGTAGCAGAAGCCCGCCTTGAAGTCCTGCAATGCCGTCAAATCGAACTTAACCGTGTGTTTGTCAGTCAGAAGCATAACCTCGACAGCGTCACCAGTCTTGAGGCACGGGGCGATCGATGCGTAGGCGACAACCTTACGTGCGACGCTTTTCCCGTTGCCGTCCGCGTCAGTCAAATTCACCCTGATTGATGAATATGTCCCTTCGGTCACAGGCGTCAACCCTGCCGAAAGTTCCGCAAGGTTCATTGTGAAGTTACCGGTCAGCGCCTTTCCCGAATCAGAACTCTTGACGACAATCGCGTTGAGTGTCTCGTCTGCGTCAATTCCGGCCAATCCGTTGAATGCGACCTGAAATTTAAGGATGGAAACCATAGGCTTGAATATGAACCTGTAGCTTCCGTCGCTGGCCCTTACCGGGGTGTCACTGGCCTTGACATCATTTGCCGCGATCGAGGTCTCGCCCGTGTAGTATTGAATGTTCGCTACCGTGACCGGAATCTTCTTGTAGTCCGTGCAGCCCTTCGCATAAGGGTAGTAAGCAAATTTAGGATTGTCTCCGGCATCCATTGAGCCGGAGAACAATCCTGAAGTTACCGCAGTGGTGAAATTTCCTTCAAACTCAGCGTTTTCGGTGGTCCCGCCGAACACTCCTATCTTGTCACCGACCGACCACATTATCCCAAGGGAACCATCCTCGGTCGGTTCGATGTCGATCTGTGTCCTTGTCACAGTAGGTTGTCCGAGTTCTCCGGTGAGAGTGATCATCCCTGCTTCGGAAAACTCAATCTCCTTGCTGCTGTCACACGAGGTCATCGTGAGCGCGGCGGCAACGGCGATCGCCGATGCCAATTGAATTCGTTTCATCACTTATGTGAGTTTAAAACATTAACCTATTCAGCCATAGGTTAAGTTTTAGGTCGGCTTCCGGTTACAATCCGAAGCCCGTTCCTCCGTCACCATAGGAGGAATCGTAGGACTTAGTCTCCGGAGTCGCGTCACGCACGCAACGGAGCTTGAACTTGTATGCCAGACCTACGGTTTCTCCTGTTGTGATGATAGGAGTCTTTGCACTTGCATCATTCCTCAAATAATATATCATATATTCGGCGGTGGTTGATCCACGGTAATATTTTGTCTTGGCTCCAACCAAATCTCCACCATCACCGTTTGTGGTCATCAAGTTGAAATCACCGCTGCAATACAACTGAATGAAATAGAGCTCTTTCTCGTTAGGGATTCTCCATTTGCCCTTATCGGCATCACCCTCTTCCGAGTAATACTTCTCGCACCAATCACCGCTCATTAGCTCATTATATGAGAAGGTGTTTTTGGTGATGGTCTGACCGCTTATTGTTGTATAGTTGACCGTTATTTCGTTAAGATACAGCCAATTTCCACTACTGCTGCTTTGATAAAGTCTAACGTATTGCACGGACATATCAGGTTCAGCACTATTTGTTACGGTAACATTTCTACTATTAACAGTGCCGATATCCGTCCAATTTTGCCCATCAGCAGATATTTGTAGCGTTTGATTTTTAGGGTAATCACCATTACTTGATGAATATACTCGTACAGATGTAACCTTAACTGGAACGTTAAATGCAAGCTGCACATATTTCCCACGAGCTTGTGCTTCTCCAGACCACCAATAGGTACTTTCGTTTCCATCTACCAAATTGCTGACTTGGTTCTGATATGTAGAGTAATTTGTCGTTACGCTTATTTCCACGTCGCTGCTTCCCTCAACTTCAGTCTCCAAGTTATTTTTGGCGATCTTGAAAGCTTTAGGCAAAGTACTTGCCGCATCAGTATTGATGTGCTCTGGATACTCTCCGCTTTGCTCATTCGTTCTAAGAGCCTCGTTTTTCAGTCCGGTTATAGTCACTACTCTTGTATCTTCCTTGTATGATGATATTTCTGAGAAATTTTCATCGATTGATTCTCCGAGATTCCTGACGCAACGGACGCTTGGACTTTGTGGCTGGTACGTTGTACCGTTGTAAGTACCACCGGCTGAATATGAACCGATTGCGACACCTTCTTTTGCCCACCAAATTCTATAGCCAGCATTGCTGCTTGATGCGTAAATCTCGTTTGAGGAGAAAGAAATGTCATTTGACAGTGCTTTTATTCCACACCAAGTATAGATGTACTGGCGGAAAGACGGCACGTACCACTTTATCTCATCCTTGGTGATTGTCCCATCACCGTTAAGGTCTCTGTTTCTGGACAGACATTGGTAAAGCGGACTGGTATAATCACTTTGCATAACACTTGACGAAGCGACGTCGGCATCTCCTATGTGCCCGTTTTCGGAAATGTTCACAATTGTACCCCACGCTGTACTTGCACCGCTGATATTGCGCCAAGTGTCGTTACGACCGTTCTGATAGTCATTTCCGGAGAACGTGTCTTCTACACCCATTGCGCCGAACGCTGCGTTCGGTGTTTCCTCAACAGTCTCAAAGCCGAATGGATTCCCCACATTGTCACCGTAGAAAGTCTTGATGGACTTCTGCTGGAGGGTAAATCCTTCACCCTCGATGTAGGAACTATGTTCGTCTTTACTGATGCTGGCTGTACCGATGGTGAATGAAAGTGATCTGTCGTCTTTGTTCACGAAGGTGCTGTAATTGCGGCCGTCATAGAAGTATTCGTCAACAAACGCCTGAACATAGACTGTGTTGTTGTAAATGAGACAGTGAGTTGGCGTTGTTCCATTCTTCTTGGCATCAGTAATCTCTTCAATAAGAGTGTAGATGTCAACAACGTCATCATTCTGAGGATAGTTGGCGAATGTGGTTGTGGATGCAGGTTTCCCGAACTTGACCCAAGAGACGGCGTCGATGTGCTCGCTCTTGTTGTTGCTGGCGTCAATAAAGCTCTGCATATTACCTGACTCATCAGGAGTCGTGGCGCTTATGCTGAAGCTTGAAATGTCCGAGCTGAATGACAGCAGAACGTTCTCGTAGTGAGCGTCAAGGTTCACCGTGACGTGAGGATCCGGACCAACAATCTGACCCTCGGCGCCAGGATTAGGCTCTTCTCCTGTCTCTGACTTGGCCTCTACAATTATGCTGTTGACTCCGTTGACGGTGACAGTA
The DNA here is from genome assembly GCA_963604455.1 of Lachnospiraceae bacterium. Taxonomy (GTDB): domain Bacteria; phylum Bacteroidota; class Bacteroidia; order Bacteroidales; family UBA932; genus Cryptobacteroides. The sequence continues at coordinate 27,298 of CAVCRL010000002.1, forward strand.
TAGGTGTATTTGGCGTTACGTTTTACCGTAAAGTTGTCAAAACTTCCCGCACCTTTGCTGTCGCCGAAGTTTCCGAGGTGGATTGTATATTTCACATTTCCAGTCGCTTCCTTTCCACTTTCTCCCGGGCCTGAATATGTTCCTTCAACCACGACATAGGTAGCATTGGTAGGAGCGTATGTGAATGTGTTGTAGTCATCGGCATTCCTCTTCTCACGGTCAGCGTATGACCAGGAATCCTTAGCGTCTGGAATCTGGACATTCTCAGGCATATAGAATGAGAATGAGCCGTCATTGTTGGTTATAGGCAAACTCTCGAAATCGGTGAAGCCATCTTTCCCTGTGCCGGTATTGACACCTGCATATTCATTCAACTCATTCCTTTCGAGAAGGGTGGATGAGGTAGAGTAGTTGTAGATGCTGTACTTCTGCGGGGTGAATGTAACGCCTGTGCCGTTGACGAACTTGAATATATTCTTGGAGACAATCCTTCTGAGGTGGAACACATCTTCGAAGGTGTTGTCGCCCGGCTGGAGGGTGATGGTGGTCTCCTCGGTGCCGTAGTTGCCGGACATCATCACGGCTGTCGAGGTGATGTCACGGCCCGAGGCTGTGATGGTATATTCCTTGAACTCTTTTCTGGTCTTTCCGGCGAGGTCGTTGAGGTCAACCACCGTGTACTTGTCGTAGTTGGCGATAGGGTACATATACCACGTTCCGCTGTAAACGCCGTCAAGCTGCTCCTCGTCGAGGTTGATCGTGTAGAGGTAATTGGTTGTTGATTTTAGAGTTGTTGGAGCGCCGAGGTCGTCAACCTTCACAACGATAGGTTTTGAGTTCTCCTGATTGGCGTTGTAGAAGAGTATAGCCATCTTCTCGATCCTGGTCTCCTGCTCGTCCGTCGCCCTTGTGACAACGATGTTGTCCATATTCGGAACCTCGACATTGAAGGAGATGCTTACCGGGAGTCCTTCAACCACCTGATTGATCGGATCCTCGTTCTGGCAGCCAGCAAGAACGGTCGCCGCCATAAGCGCGGCTATAAGTGCTTTGTATGTCTTTCTCATCATTTCTATAGATTAATCAAAGGTTACTCCGTTTTCAAATGAATCCCATTCGTCAACCTCGACGTTTGGTGTGTTTTCCTGCGCCTTGATGTTCACGCTGCTGGCGCAGACGGAACTCTCGATGGCGACCCTCACGGCCTTGGTCTCCGGCGTGAGGTAGTCTTTCCTGTTGTTTGCGATTCTCTTCATATCAGTCTCTTGCTTTTTCGGTTTTGCTAAAGGCGGCCTTTAACAAAATTAAATAGTTTTTTGTGTTGTGTTTGGATAGTGGATTTTTATTCATAAAAACAAACACTCAAAACGGTGGGTGAGCCCGGTTGGGCTCATTGCCGCCGTCTTGATGTTGTCGGATTATACTGTGTTTACTTCGCTCTTGTGATTACGGCGCGGCTGAGAGCCGGGTCATCGTAGAACATATTGTCAACTCCGCCCTTGCTGTCGAGGTCAAGCTGTGAGGCAGGGACTCCGAACTCCTTGGTGAGGCAGTCATAGACGGCCTGCGCGCGCTCCTGGCTGAGTTTCTCGTTGATCTTCTTGTTGCCGGTGGCGGCATCCGCATAGCCGCTGACGGTGAACTTCGCTCCGGTGGTCTTCAGGATCTCAGCGAGGAGACCGAGGTTCACACGCGCTTCCTTGCTGAGTTCGCTCTTGCCGAGCTCGAACCTCACGTAGTAAGGGGAGGCGATTGTGTTGGTGGTCTCAACGATCTCCGGTTTGGATTTCAGCTCGGAAAGCTCCTTCTCAAGACGCTCACGCTCTGCTTTCAGCTCTGCGAGGGCGATCTGGTACTGGGATACATCGGATGTCTCGATGACCTTGACAAGCTTGCTTCTCTCCCATCCGCGCGGTTTGAACTTGTAGGTGAGGCCGAGTGTGGCGGAGAGGTTGCCCTCGCCCCAGCGGTGTCCGGTCTCGCCGTCGAACGCCTCGTTGACCATCATAGCGTGTACATTGACATTGAGGTCAAGCGCGTCGCAGAGCCTGAACGCGTTGATGAGGCCGACGTTGGCGCTGATCTCGTTTGTCTTAGGCTCTTCTGAATATACGTGAGCCCATCCCAGTCCGATGAACGGGGTCGGGTTCCACAAGTGTCCCTCCGGCTTGTAGCCGCAGAAAGCGTTGGCGAGGTTGAACATCACGTCAGCGTGGATATTCATAAAGCTGAACTTCTGCTGCTTGAGATAGAAGCCTGAGCCGCCCTTTCCTGGCACTTCGGTGCCAAGTCCGTGCGTGTCGTCTTGTGTCGCACCTTTCTGTCCTATGCCACTGTAACCGAGCCTTGCTCCCACTGTTGGTGTGAACCACTTGCCGACATAGACGTTGAGCGCCGGAGCGAGCCTGTCGCCGAACTTGCACTGCGTGTCGTGCTCTCCGAAGTAGATCTGCGCTCCACCGTCAACCCCGACGAACCAGTTCGCCTTGAACGGGGCGGTCTCCACCCTGTACTTGTCCGAGTTGTACTCAACCGTGACCGTCGTGTCGGTCTTCACTGTCGGCTGCGCCATCGCGGTCACTCCCGCCAGCGCAATCATAGTTGTTGTGATTAGAATTTTTTTCATATTGCTGTTGTTCTGTTTGTATTATTCTGTTTAATAAATGAGATATACTGATGCTATTCGCCTTTGCGGAGCATATGATACATATAGTTATTATCTATGATTGTCTGTGGCAACAAGTCCCCATAAACTGTGTAGGATGATGCTTCTCGTGCTCCAACCCAATCCATAAATATTATTCCTAGTGGGCCGTGAGTGGTTTGCTGTTGCAAATAGTTGTATATCTCAGGATTAATATAAGACGCATTCTCTTGGTATTGAGATGTAGAACCAACACCTATGCCGCCTACTATGGAAGAGGCACAATATCCTGACGTGTGATTTAGGGTCCAAGATTTATTTATAAAATCATTTGATTTTACATCACAGAATTTATTTGTTGTCCCAATAAGGGATTTAATTAAGTTTATTTTTTTCTTGCCTTTATAGTCTTCGTCCCCTGTATTCCATGTTGCAAAAGTATATTTGTAATAGTCTTGAACATAGTATGTTGTGCTTCCGTTCAGCGTAGCATTACCTAGGGAATTCTCAGGAAAATTGCCAACAAGAGCTACTTTTGTCCTATTGGTATAGTCGTGGCGTGTGACAATGATCATTTTACCACGGCACTCGCCAATGGTCAAGTCATTTCGCCATTGCACTATCTGTTTGTCAAAGTTTTTAAGTTCATTATATATTTCGCCCCATTTATTCTTATCTTTCTCTGTTCCCCCTAGAATAATGGAGGACTCGTCTTCATGCCTAAACTGAATGAAAATGAATTCCCCAGGATTCTCTTTAAGCTTATTACTCAATGTGGTAAGCACCGTATTAAGAGATTTGTAGCAATTGCTATATCCGTGGTACATCCACATTCTTCCTTGATCAGTATTGTAAGCTGTTCGCAAGTCGAAAGCTCTTATCCCCATATTAAACTGCTCCTCAATAGTTTTGCTTTGAGTTTGTCCTGCATCTGCCAATGAAGTTTCATTAGCGGCTGAATCGTGTGTACCAGGAATTGACAATTGCTGAACATAGATGTTGTCATCAAGAGGCGTTATCCAGTTGTTACCAGTATTCTCTTCCTTTATCCAAGGTAAGGTTAATTTTGTCTTAGAACTTTGTGCTATCTCAATTGTTGTGGAATTGTCTTTTGTTGGGCCACCTATTGTCGCTGATAACTCCGTTGAACCAGTAGCGTGTACACGAATTGTGATTTTATGATCTCCATTGATTGGTACAGGTGGAAGGAATGCAGTAAGTTTGACAGATTGCCCACTTTTAAGTTTTACTGTATTGATTCCATCTTTACCTTTTATCCCGACAAAGAACTGAACTGTTGAGTTAAGGTTCCCTCTTACAATTTCTCCAGAGTTGATGTCATAGATAAATTGTTCGCTGCTTGCTCCATACGCAGAGGCCTCCATATTTATGGATATCCCAGAAATCTCTACGTCAGCGATGTTCTCCGTTTCGCCGCCTCTTACAACTACCTCAAGCGTTGTCATAATTGGCTTAAATCTAAGGTCTACCGGCTCTACGGGTTTTGTGTGCAGATCCGCAACCATTATGGCATTTGTCATATCTGGAATGGTCTCGTACATCGTTCCAACTAGATTGCCCAATTCGCAAACTTGGTCTAGTTTGGCTTTGATGGTGACTTTCCCTTTATCCATACCGATGATATTGTTGTTAGCAGGATAGACCGCATAGAAGTTATGCATATCAGTGTCACCTCCCCAAGCGAGTCCATCCGCATTGTAAACGAGTTTACCGGTGTTCTTATTGATCTTATCCACGGTATAATCAGCCTGCTTAACATCCTCAGCCTCGTCGCAGAATATGCGCACTTGGTCGCCCTTCACCCAGTTGATCTGAAGATTATCTTCATCGTCATAAGCGGTTCTCGTCTTGTCTTCCGAGATTGAGAACGAAATCTTCTTCCCTGAATGCTGTCCCTTGTCGGGATCAAGCTCGTTCTCGTTGCAGGAAACAAAAGATCCGGCCATCAGAGTTGTGGCCAGAAACGCTATCTTGAATAATTCGTTTTTCATCGTGAGCTTCTTTTTTTCGTTTTACACCAATACGTCCTTTAGTCCCACTCGCCAATCGTGAACTCATCGCCGCCTTCCTGACGGTCAATCGTTGTGGTAGTGTTGTCTTTCTCCGTCACTACCTTCTCCTTGGATGCAGCGCAGATCCCGCACTCGGGTCTCACGCTGACAAGGCTTGTTTCAGGGGCCTCATAGCCCCGATTAAGTTTTATGCCCATAGTCCTATAAAAACACTATAAAATTACACTTTCAATATCACAAAATTCCCCCGCAAGGGAATCCATTTTACAAAAGTACTCCTTTAACAAAAAATATGCAAGAAAAATTTGCGAAAATTTTTGATATTCAGCGTTTAAAACGTTTATTCGCCTCCTGCGAAACCTTGACCGAGGGAGTCGGTGACAAAACCACCTGTAAACGTTGCCCGTGAGTTCCGCTTGCCCCTCTTGGGCCACGATAATCCCCGGAAGTGTCGCCAGAGGGACTGCTTCGCTTACGACGGCGGCATTTTCTCCCTATAACGCTGCCGTTGTGTGCTTTTTAGTCGTCGACTGGAGCATTTTTGCCTGTTTTCGCTCTTGTGTGATTCCCGGCCCCCAAGTTGGTACACCAGAAGTCCGTTTCCTGTACAAACGACATCACTTAGTCCATTTGGTGCACAGAAAGTACTCTACCTGTACCAAAGTTGCCACCGCCCGCCTCCACGTGTCCCTCTCTGGTGACGAAATTCCCCGAAATCGTCACCGTCCGTATTCCCGTGCCTCTCTTGGGTGACGTAATACCCTGAAAATGTCGCCGGCGGAGACAATACCGGAGCCAGGTGGTGTGAGCGGGAGCGTGGTGCCGTGAATGCGGTCGGAAAATTATGGTGTAATGGGAGTTTATATTCATATTTGGGTGTTCGTGTTTCAATATTCAAAATAAAATTATGGCATTTTGCGGTTTTATTGATGGATTTTGAAATATTGTCACTACTTTTGTGGAAAAATCAGATAGGTATGATACAAGAACTCAAATTCAAAAACTTTTTATCATTCCGGGATGAGGCTATATTCAGTTTTGAACCCACAAAAGATGAGTCGGCAAACAGTGTGGCTACGATGAAAGATGGTACAAAATTGCTTAGGTTCGCTATCGTGTTCGGAGCTAACGCTTCCGGAAAGTCCAACTTCCTCGAAGCGATAAACTTCTTACGTGAGTTCTGGACGCAAGTGCCGAGCCGTAACGACCTATCCACCCGCGTTGTCCCATTCTTATTAGATAAGGACACTCCATCAGAGGACACGGCCTTCGAAATTAAATTCTATGTGGGGGATGTCCGGTACTGGTACAAGCTTAGCCTTAATAAGGAAAGGGTGTCCAGTGAGTCCTTGTACTTTTATGATTCAGTTCAGCCCACTCGTATATTCTCTCGCGAGTATGTTGATGGTCAATCCGTTGTCAAGTTCAATCCTGCCGCCGTAAAGCTTAAAGCCGCTGAAATTGACGCCATCAACCTCAATTGCTGGAAAAATATGTCTTTTTTCGCCTCAATGGCAAAAGTGAATATGACCATTGAGCGGGTCAGTGACGTGATCAGCTGGATTAACGGGAAACTTATGTCTGGCATCAACCGCGGTACCGAGTTGTCTGACTTTGCAAAAGAAAAAATGCTCAAAGATGAAAATTTCAGGAATTATCTTACTTCCTTTATAAAGACGGCGGATCTTAGAATCGCTAATATCGAAGTAAAGGAAACCACACGGGCTTTGAGTGAACTGCAACTTAAGATGATTTCAGAAGCACCGTTTATCGATGAGGATCAAAAAGGGGCGATACTGTCTCGCGGTTCCATCAGCGATATCGACACCGGGTTCAGAGTGCGTGTCAAGAATTCACGTGGAGAGGAAGAGTACATCCTTCCGGAAAGCAGACAATCATCAGGAACCACACGTGTAATAGAGATAGAATCCGCCATCTACACCACGATTAGGGAGCAGGCATTCCTGCCCGTGGATGAGATTGAAGCCTCACTGCATCCCTCTCTTCTTGACTTTGTTCTAAACGAGTTCTTGAAGGTGAATGATAACAACCGTTCTCAGTTGTTGGTCACCACGCATTACGACCCGCTGTTTGATAGTCTGGATGTAAATGACCTTTTCGGTAAGGATTCGGTCTGGTTTACTGAAAAAAAAGAAGATGGAAATACGGAACTTTATCCCTTGACCGATTTCAAGGGGTTGAGCAAGCTGTCCTCCATCCGCAAATCATACAAGAACGGCCAGTTTGGTGCCGTGCCTGAAATTTACGTATAAAGAACTATGGCGAGGGTAAGGAGAGAACGTGAGCTGAAGCGCTCGCGCATCACTGTGATTGGAGAAGGTCTCACCGAACGTTGGTACTTTGAGCATCTCCGGACACTAAAAGGATATCGATACGATTGCAAGCCAAGGTTTTTCACTCATCAGTCATTCGAGGAGATGGGAAAACTGATAGACTGGGTTATTCAGAATGGAGGTATCGCGGTGTGCGTCTGCGATGCCGACATAACGCGACACAACGAAGATCGAAAGAGGGCTTTTATCGCAATGAAATCGAAATATTCCAAAAACAAGAATGTGCTTATTTGTGACAGTATGCCAACTACGACAAATCGGGAATATTCCTCGAAAAAAGCCAGTGGGTCGCGGAGATGAGCACTGAAGCCAGATTAGGGGATGCTTGTAAACACGCGGCCGCACTTGCCCCGGAATCCGAATCTTATTCAGAAATACACAACGCAATCAAACTGTTCTCGGAGGCAAGGTGACAACTATATCACGATTGTGGTCCCCGAGGCGTTGCCAGAGGGACTGCTTCGCGCTTACGACGGCGGCATTTTCCCCCAATAACGCTGCCGTTGTGTGCTTTTTAGTCATCGACGGGAGCGTTTCTGCCTATTTTCGCTCTTGTGGACGCACTTATAAACGTTTCGGCCAGAAGAGGTCAAAAGTCGGTGTGTCGCTTTGGGTTCATTCTTTATCTGACCTTCCAGCCGTCGATGCGTCTTGTGGCGGTGGAGAAGTTGACACCGATTTTGAAGAGGGTGCGCGGGTCGTCGGCGAAAGGGCGGGCGTAGCCGTTGTCTTCAATCTGCTCGAGGGCCTCGTCCGGAGTGGAGTCGGCCTTGATCTCGATGACGTAGATGTAGTCCTTTGTCTTGATGAGGATGTCTATGCGTCCGTTTGATGTGGCCCTTTCCGTCTCGACATATTCCCCCATAAGCTCGATGATGAGGTACATCGCGTACTGGAAGTCCTTCTCGCAGTCGGCCTGGATCTGGTAGTTGGCCCTTGCGAAGAACGCGTCGAGGCGCTCCATAAAGCTTTCCGGCTTGCCGGCGCGGATGTCCCTTGTCATCCTCGCGATGAGCATCGTGCCGGTGACCTCCTCGGTCGGGGCGTAGAACCTCATCAGGTAGTTCAGGAAGCCGTGTCTGACCTCAAGGTTCGGGAATCCGAGGTGGTAGATATGGAAGTCTGGCTCGTAGCCCTTGATGGTGAGGTATCCGCTCTGGTAGAGGAGCGGCACCGGGTTGAGGAACGCGGAGTCGATGTCGGTGAGCATCGTGGTGTCGGCCTCCTGGTCCGAGAGTTGGGTGATGTCGTAGTCAGTGCGTCTCATAACCTCGACGAGGAAGGACGGAGTGCCGGTCTCGAACCAGTACTCAAGGAATTCACGTCTCTTGAACGTGTTGAGCAGGCTGAACGGGTTGTAAACTCCGACGGCTTTGTGGTGGAAATGGTAGCCGTCATACATCTCTGCCAGTTTCTGGTAGCAATCCTTCACAGACAACCCGTTGGCTTCGGCCAGCTCATTGACGCTCTCCGGAAAATATTCCTTGAGATCGTTTTCGGAGATGCCGCAGATGTCGGCATATTCCCTGTCCATAGAGATGTCCGTTAGGTTGTTGAGCCCGCTGAATACGCTCATCTTCCCGATCTTGGTGACACCGGTGAGAAACCCGAGGCGGATGAACTCGTCCTTTGACTTCATCACTCCATAGAATCCCTGGAGGGTTTCCCTGAACTTCTCCCGTAGCTCAGGGCGGCTGAGGTTGTCAATGATCGGCTTGTCATATTCATCGATCAAGATGACGGCCTGGCGGCCGGTCTTGTTGAAAACGGTCTCGATCAAGTTGTCGAATCGTATGGCGATAGTGTTGTACCGGCAGGTGACACCGTAATATGCCTCAAGGGAGTCAAGCTGCCTTCTAAGCTTCTCATTCAAGGTGTCTTCCTGGTCATAGCTTACACCGCCGAAATCGAAGTGCAGCACCGGGTACTCCGCCCATTCCTTCTCCAATTTTTCGATGGCCAGCCCCTCGAACAGCTCCTTTTTCCCTCGGAAATATGCTTCCATAGTGGACAGCAGCAGGCTTTTTCCGAACCTGCGCGGGCGGCTCAGAAAGTAATATTTTCCCGTGGTGGCAAGCTGATGGATAAGCGCTGTCTTGTCCACATATACGTAGCCGCCTCTGCGGATGTTCTCAAAGTTCTGTATTCCAATCGGGTAAAGCATATTCCTGTACTTTCTGTCGTTCCTGCAAAGTTAAGAACTTTTTCCAACAAAAAAGCGGGATTCCGGAAAAACACTTTTGATGGGGTGTGCCGCCGGAATCCCGCCTTTCGCGAGTATGAATATTATCGGTTATCTTTTCCTCTTCTTTTTCTTGCCGTCCACGTAGCCATAGCCGTAACCGTAGCCGTAGCCATAGCCATAACCGTACCCGTAACCATAGCCGTAGCCGTGGTGGTGGAAGTCGGCGCCGTTGAGGATCAGGGACATATTCGTAAGTTTGCGTTCCTGGTACATCGCCTCGATGTCAGGGAGCTGGCGGCGGTCAAGGCGGCCGGCCCTTACCACGAAGAGGGTGATGTCGGCGACTCGGTTGGCGATTGTCGCGTCGGCCACGAGTCCGACAGGAACGGAGTCAGTGATGATGATGTCGTAGCGGTTCCTCAATTCGGCGAACATCTCATCGAGCCTCTCGTCCATCAGAAGCTCGGCCGGGTTAGGGGCGATCGAGCCGGCCGGAATGAGGTCGAGACCCTCTACTCCGGTCTCGTGGGTGATGATGTCATCAAGCTGTATGTCTGTGTCTGCCAGATAGTTGGTCACACCTTGGACGTGATGGTGAGTGTGCTTGCCGAAGTGGGCCGTCAAGGTTCCCTTGCGGATGTCAAGGTCAACGAGCACCACTTTCTTCTTGGCTGAGATGAAGCTCTTGGCAAGGTTCCCGGAGATGAAGGTCTTACCGTCACCGGAACTGAAGGAGGTGCACATTATCACCTGGATCTTCTTGTCCTTGCGGGAGAGGAACGACATATTCGTGCGGACTATCTTGAACGCTTCCGAGGTAAGGCTCTCGTTGTCCTTGTCCTGCTCCGGAATGACTCCAAGGAACGGTGCTGTCACCTTGCCCTGGATGTCTTTCTTGGTGCGGATCCTGGTGTCAAGGAACATAATCATCAGGAATATCACGCCAGGGAAGGCGAGTCCGAGCAGCAGTCCGAGCAACAGGATCTTGTTCCTGTTCGGCGCGATCGGGCCGTTAGGGCCTGAGGCCCCGTCGATCACCCTCGCGTTGTTGTCCACCATCGCCTGGGATAGGGCGTTCTCCTCACGTTTGTTCAACAGGAAGAGGTACAGGGATTCCTTGATTTTCTGCTGACGCTCTATGGAGAGCATCTGACGCTCCTTCGTCGGGATGGACGACACTCTGGACTGAGCCTGGGACTCACGGGACTGGGCGTCGTTGCGGCGGACGTTGATGCTGACGATCATATTGTCCACGGCCCTGATGATGGACTGCTTCATCGCGCGCAGGGAGGTGTTCAGCTCCTCGACAACCGGGTTTTTCTCGCTGCTGTCCTCGATGAGCTTGTCGCGGCGGAGCTTCACGGTGTTGTACTGGGCGATCTGGCTCTCGATGTTCATATCGCTGATACCGGTGTTGGCCGGAATCAGGTCGATCTCCCTTGTCGGGTCCGTGAGGTAGTCCTTGATGTAGTTCGCGAGGCGAAGCTGGGTCTCAAGCTCCATCACGTCAGTGTTATATTTCTGAGACTCACCGACATACATTCCGGCGGTGGTTCCGATGTCCACAATCCGGTTCTCACGCTTGAAGGATTCGAGGTTGGACTCCACGCCTCCGAGCTCGCCCTCGATGATGATGAGTCGCTCGTTGATGAACTCGGCGGTGTTGATGGCGACCTGGTTCTTGTCGTTGATGGCCTCCTCATTATACACCGAAATCAACATATTCAGTACATCCTCGGCCCTTGCCGCGGAGCGATCCTTGAGCGAGAGGGTGAGGATTGACGCCTCGTCCTCTTCCTGCCTGATGCCGAGGCTGGAGGTGAAGTAGCCCACAACCGACGACATCGGATTCTTTGTGATGTGAATATGCTCGCCCTTCCAGGACGTTGTGTAATAGTTGGTCGGGGCGATGACGAGCTTGACTCCCTCGATGTTGACGGTGTCCTTCATCGGAACCGTCCACTTCTTGTCGCTCTCGTCGGATCCGAAGTTGGAGACCATCACCTTGCTGCTGTCCAACGGGGTTACGACCATATTCAGGTACATCTCCGGCGTGGTCTCAAGGAAGCGGACCGAGACAGGGGACTTCTTGTAGAGCTCCGTCATCTGGAGGCCTTCCTTGACTTTGTAGTCGATGTCGGCGTTGACGCGGTTTACCACTTCGCGCATCAGTTTCTTGGAGCGGAACTGAAGGATCTCGTTCGCCACGTTGACCTTGTTGATGTAGTTGTCGTAGCGGTCAAGTCCGGCCGAGGAGATCTTGTTGGAAGGGTCCTTGATGATGACCGTGGCGGAGCGGAAATATGTCTTCGGGGTCCTGGCGTACTGGAACCAGGCCAGACCGCCGAACACGATGATGGAGATGACGAACCATTTCCATTTGGAGAGGAGGTAGAGGAGGATGTCTATGATGTTGACATCCTGATCGTTCCTGCCTGTGGTATTGTTTGTCTGCATATTACTTGGTGATGATTATCGAGTCTGGTTATTTGGTGAGCGCTGATGTCGCCCAGATGACTGAGCTTATCGATGTGATGGTGGACATCAGGAGCGTTCCGATCTGTATGCCTCTGTCCTCGTTGTCCTTCTTGCCGTACTTAGGCTGCACATAGATGATGTCGTTCTGCTGCAGGAAGAAGCAAGGGGACTGGAGAATGTTGCTGTTGCGGATGTCGTGGAAGTAGATCTGCTTGTTGCCGTCCACCTCGCGGATGACAGCGACCCTGTCGAGCCTTGCCTTTGCGGTGAGGTCACCGGCGTTGGCGATGGCCTCCAGCAGGGTGATCCGGCCGTTCTCCACGGTAAACGTTCCGTTCTGTGAGACCGCTCCCCAGACCGTGTACTTGAAGTTCAGGAACTCCATATTCACGATAGGGGTCTTGATGTAGTTGCCCTCGATGATCTGGTTCTTGATCCTTTCCGAGGCCTGGCTGAGCGTAAGTCCTTCAAGGTGAAGAGTTCCAAGGATAGGGAACTCGATGTTGCCCTTTGCGTCAACCTTGTAGCCTTTCTCGTTAGGCACTGATGAGGATGACGCCGTGCCGTCCGAGGAGACCCTGAACGATCCGCTCTGGATGTTGAACGGAATCGCAAGCTCCGGCTGCTTGCAGCTGACCGTGATGCTGAGCCTGTCGTTGGCCTGGATCACAGCCTCGTGCGCCGCGTCAAAAGGGTATTCCTGCCCTGGCGCCATATCGTTGAGATAGACGTACTTCTTGGCCGATCCGCATCCCACGGCCGTAAGCAGGAGCATAACCATAAACAAATTCGACAATCTGTTTTTCATTTTATAAGTGATTTTAAATTATTATAGCATATAATGGCTGATTCGTTGTCAGGCAGGCATTTAAGCTCCCCGACAGGAACCAGTTCGACAATTCTTGCCAATGTGTCGCAAAGCCGGGACTGAAGCGCCGCGTCACTGTGCACGACCGAGCAGCTCGGAAGAAGCGCGACAAAAGCCGCCACCTCATCTTTTTCCGTGAATATGTCAGCGTCGCTCTGGGCGAGGCGGACAATGCCTCCGATGGGCGCTGACTCGTTGCGGTAGCACGGGGTCTTGCCGCTCCACGGAGTCCCGAACGCGACGGCTTTCCCGTCAACGAGGCGCACCGCCGGATTGTCGTCGTTGAGCAGCCGCGCTCCCGGAATATTCTTGAGCCACATCCTTGCGTGCGTGCTTTTGCCGGTGCCGCTCTTGCCGAGGAAAATCCACGCCCTGCCGTCCGCTATGACCGTGGACGCGTGGATGGATATTCCGTCCCTCCGCAGAATCGCCTGCGCGAATGCGATGCGGAGCATAGAGGTCAGCACGAGCCCGCAGTCAGGGGAGTCCGGCGCGACGGAGGCCGCAATCTCAGAGAATGAAGCGTCAGCTATGAATATGCCGGGGCGGGGGATAGTGCCTCCGTTTGCGGTGGCGCGGCTTGCCTGAACTCCCTTTCCGCCCTCACCGCCAGAGTTTTGCCTTTCCTCCGGGTGGTCGTACCAAAGTTCAAGCCAGTAGCTTCCATCAGCGGTCCTGCTTAACCTTGTGTGCCCCATATCATTGTCATCCACCTCTGCCATCTTGGCATCCGATGGCACCTCAATCGCCTCATTCTGAACGCTAAAGCGGAACAATTCCTCCGGCTCCTGAAAATGTCGCAGGGCCGAACCCATTCCAGTCACTGAGCCTGTCGAAGTGCCCGACCCGCCTGAATCCACCCGGAACGCCGCGAACGACGGCAGCAGCCTCTCCACATCATAGCACTCCGGCGCGGCCACAGTAAACGTCAGCCCCGCCACCTTGTATGAATATGTCCGCTCTCCGCCCATTCCTTAATATTCTGCTTTAGTCCTAAATTCTCTATCTCAAGTACTCTTTTTCTATAAGAATCTCAAATAACCTACTACTTTCTGAACTGCCCCTTGACCAGTCCCCAAAACGTCCAGAACGCCTCCTTAGGCGCGAATCTCAAAGAGAACCCCGCCCTCCTGAGGAACATCCCGGCCGTCTCCAGCTTCCGTCTGCCCGAACCTTTGCCACTCGACCCGTTACGCTCCTTTGAGCCTGTCGAAGCGGCTGAACAATTCTGCCCTCTTGAACCTTCCGCCCCTTTCCGGTCACTGAGCCTGTCGAAGTGCCCGGAACCAGCCGTCCCCTTGCCTCTGAACTGCCCGAAATTCCCCCCGTCCTCCACAATCCGAAAAAGCGGCCAATACGACACAACCTTCTCTGAATATGGCAGTTCCTCTTCCGGAAGCCCTATCACTCCCACCAAGAACGAGTGCAGCAACCGGCTCCACTTCAGAATCCCTGCCCTGCGGTAAAGACTGAATATTCGTTCGCCCCGCTCCTGTTTGTCTTCCTCTAAGCTGATCCTGTGATATTCCATCGCCAGGTCGCACATCTGCCGCAGCCCGATCCCTTTGCCCAACGTGTGTTTAAGAATATGTGAGTTCAGCAGCAGCGCGTTGAGTTCCGGTGAAGGGACCCGCAGCCCGTCCGCCAAATCCGACGGCACGTATCCCGGCTCATCGTCAAGCTCCTTGATCCATTTCCTTGCGGCAGGGGAGCAGAGGTCCACAATCGTGGGATGTTGCTCGATCTCGATGCCCTGCCACTCGTAGCTCTGGCTCCCGTCCGGCATTAGCTCCACCTTGATCCCTTGGCTCTTCACCAGCTCCACCGCCTTGTCATTCATTGTCGGATGCTTCGACAAGCTCAGCAACCCCTCCGGGAAGTAAAAGTCAATATCCCCGCACTCCCGATGCAGCGGGGCAGGGTAGAGCGCCGCCACCCCCTGGCCTTTCTGAAGCACAGGTCTCAATCCATTGTCCGTAAACAATTTGACCAACTCTCTCAGCGCCGCGTTCATCCTGACGTTGTTACTCTCGATCCGGTCCGCCGCCACAACCCATTTCGCAAAGACCCCCTGAGAAGGCTGATCCTCATCCGGAAGCCGGCATATTCCATCAAAAACAATCCCGGAGACAGTCTGCCTCCCGGACATCTTGAACACCTGCTCCCATTCCTCATCGCCCAGCCGCGGGAACCCTTCCTCCATCGGATTCCGTCCCCACAGCCCGGCCCGGAGCAGTATCAGGAAAGCATCCCGTACTCCTCCCATATCTTCAAAAGCTTATGAATATCCTCCCTCGCCACCTGCGCGTCAACCTCATATTCCCCGCAAATCCAGTTCACCATCTCCTCTTCCGTGAACTCGACCCCGCTGAACCTCTCCCATAGCCCCGCCGCGGTCTCGTTCAGACTGATCACATCCGTCAGGTTGACATCACCGTCCACCGCCCTGACAATCACCCACTTGCTCCCCAACCGGCGCATCTGTAACGAAGGGTTCAGCTTCATATTCATAAATTTTTAAAATTTCTTTCCGCTAAGGATCGACCAGACCGTCTGGAAGATGATCTTGGTGTCCATTGCCATTGAGCGTGTCTCAAGGTACTCAAGGTCGTAGTCGAGTCTCTTGAGCATCTTCTCCAGTGTGTCGGTGTAGCCGTTGTGGAGGGTTGCGTAGGAGAACAGCCCCGGACGCAGCTCATAGAGCTTCTCGTAGTCAGGGTTCACCTCCATAATCTTGTCGATGTAGTACTGTCTCTCCGGCCTCGGCCCGACGAAACTCATATCCCCCTTGATGACATTCCAAAGCTGCGGCAGCTCGTCCAGATGGTGCTCCCTGATGAACTTGCCGACTTTCGTGAGCCTCTCGTCGCCCTGCTGGCAGAGCGCAGGCTTCCCGTCCGACTCGGAAGTGATCCTCATCGATCTGAACTTGTACAGTGTGAAAGGCTTGCCACCCCGCCCGATCCTTTCCTGCTTGAATATGGCCGGTCCTTTGCTGTCGCATTTGATGGCGATGTAGATGCCAAAGATCAACGGGGAGAAAACAATCATTCCGCCACAGCCGGCGGCGCAGTCAAAGATTCTTTTAAGGTTCTCGTTAAAGGCGCTCATCTTGCTTTTCTCGGCTGTTCCTTCAGCCTGGATCGTCGTCACGATCCCTTCTTCCGGTGACATAGTATTTCCACTCATAAGTATTTGTTTGTTCAATCTATCTAATTTTATTCAGTATCTAATATTGTTGGTTCCGTCCTCTGCAAAACAACACTGACCTGCAAAGATAGTAATTCTGAATATAAATCCACGCAAACGATTGCCATTTTCTTCCGATTTCTGATCGTCTTGCCGGCAAAAGCGTCGGAATGGCGCGTTTTACGCCTTTACGCCTAACAGATCCGCATAAAGCCTGCGGCAGCCCGCAAGCATTCTCTCTTTGGTGAAGTTCTCGGCGAACCGTCGGCGCGAGCCTTCGCTGAATCTTGTCCAAGTTTCCGGATCCTTGGTAATCGTCAGGATAGCTTCGGCTATGGCCCGCCCGTCACGAGGGGCGACATTGATGCCCGAGACTCCGTCCTCATTGACCCAGGCGACCCCCGATGCCGGAATCTTCGTGGCGATCAGCGGCCGTCCCTCGGACATAGCCTCGATCTGGACTATTCCGAAAGCCTCGGTCTTCATTACGCTGCTAAGGCAGAACAGGTCGCAGGCTCCGTAATAGGACGGCAGATCCTCATCTGAGACCTTGCCGAGCAGTTTGACACGGCCGCCGACCCCAAGCCCGTCAATCTGACTTTGAAGCTCGTCCCTCAGCGGCCCGCCTCCTCCGATGAGTATGACGTGGCTGTCGTCAAGGTACTTTGCCGCCTCGATGAGATAACGGTAACCTTTATATTCAACAAGCCGTCCGAGAGAAAAGATGATCTTCCTCCCGGCATATTCATTTCTGATGCTTTGCACTTTGGCTCTGTCGCTCCGGTTCGGTACAATTCCGATCGGGATGCAGCGGGTCTTGGATTGAACTTTCTGAAGGTAAGGAGATTCCGCGAGGTAAACGGGTGAGGTTCCGACGATCACGTCGGCTCTTCTGATGAGCCAGTTCTGGATCGGAAGGTAGAATTTCAGCAGCACTTTCTGCGAGAGTATGTCGCTGTGCCAGTGAAGCACTACCTTCCCCCTGAACCCCGACAGCATCAGCGCCATCGCCGCCATAGGATCCGGATGATGAATATGTATGATGTCGTAGTCCTTGGCCCGTCGCCGCAGCTCCGTGATCATTCCCGGCGCGATGGTGGTCCGTGCCTTCTTGGTTAATGTCTTGCAGCAGATTACCCTTCCGTGCGGGTTCAACTCAATGACCTCAGACCCTCTTCCATCGCTGGTGGCGCACATCATATCGCACTCCACCCCCGCCTCCGAGAGCCCCGAAGTGATGTCAAACATCACCTTCTCCACCCCGCCCAGCACCGGGTAAAACTTCCCCAACTGTAGTATCCTCATACGTCGTTTTATGTTATTCTGTGGTTGATTAAGTGTAATGATCCATTACTTTATCTTACTGAAATCCCATATTGGGATAGGCAAGATTTTATGTTGTACGGCAGCTTTATATTGAGAAGTGTGTTTGGGAATGCTGCAATTCGACGATTGCACCCAGTAATAGGTATTTTTCGACGTGGCAGTTAATTTTTTGATCTCTGGCGCGTGCAGCGTCAACCATCCTTTCAGCCAGTTGAGTTTCTTGATCATTTTGGATACTTCGCTGCTGATGGCAGGGTGTATCTCAATATAATACACTTCATTATAATAGCTTAAGGCGAAGTCCCATCTGTTTTCCTGTGGGTATTTATCCGCGGTTGAGGCATCTATGTCCAAACTTCCGTCAATCATTCTACTGTCTGGCACTCTGATTTTACTTGCGTATTGCCCAAACGCGGTTAAGCCGCTCTTGAATCCATTGGCGACATCCGGTGTTCTCTCAATAGCTTCTTTAAAGGTTAATTGGCTCATAACTATATTATTCTGAGTAACGGAAAACGATTTCAGCGGTTTTTGACGCGAACTGTGACAGCCCGCCCCATTCGGAAACATCAAGATTCTCATCACCTGCGTCAAGTGATGAGATGTCTGAGGAAGTCACATATTTACCTGTTCTGGAGAAATATACCGTGGAAACCTTTTTCTCAAGCAACCCATCAAACAGATGCTCATTTGAAGCATCTTTGGCGATGTCGAACATTTCATAGAAAGCATCCACTTTATTATCGCGTGATGATTTCTTGATAATATTGAAAGCCCAGGCAAAGTCAAGCAACGTGGTGGAATGTGTGGAGACAATCACCTTCATTCCATTATGAATCAGATCAAGGATTTCCAGGATGACAGATTTTATGGCTTGCGGATGCAATCCCATTTCCGGCTCTTCGATCACGACATATTTGTGCTCATTTCTTTTCATCAGTTGGCCATCGCCGCTGGAAAGATAGTAGAAAGCAAGAAGAAGCGGCATAAATTCTTTTTGTCCGGCGCTCCAAGTCATAAAAGGAATGCTAGCGCTATCAATTCTCATTTTAAGCTTTCTAAGTCCGGCGATTTCCTCCATCACAATTTTACCACCGTGGAATATGTTTTCATCGATAGAAGTCAAAAGAGCTTCCTTAAGACGTTTCCCGGCAGGAAAGATTATTGCATTGCCAATCCCTCCTTGCAGATAAAGTCTTAGAGTTTCGCTGAAAGAGCGTAGCACATATGGGGTTGCCACATCAAATTCCATAAAATTCTTAGGGCGACCGTCCGATATGCTTAAAATCCTTTGAGCCGGAATATAAAACAGTTGCTCTGTCTTCTGATTTTCCTTGTTGAAAGTCAGTAAGGAGTTTATGGCTTGTTTTTCACCATTGAGGAATATCTCTGTATTCTCCCTAAAAACCTCATTCATCCCTTCTCCAAAGAAAAGATCAAGAATTTTCTTGGGATTGTTATTCTCGACTACGTAATTGTATCTTTTGAGGTCGGACAGGACGAAATCCTTGTCAAGAAGGTATTTCAGTAGTTCCAAGAAAAGACTTTTCCCGCTGGCTTGAGGTCCAACAACGAAAGTCAGATCACCAAAGTTGACTTTAGCTTTTTCTATTGGCCCGAAATTATTAACCTCTAAAGATTCCATATACCGTGTTGTTATCCATCATTCGCACAAACATACTTAAAAGAAATGGCTTTATCAAGACATATCTCACATCAGTACCCCCAGACATTCCTACTCTAAACAATCATCTCTCGTGCTAATTTTTCAGCAATTGTTCGAAAAGATCGTTCCAAGAATATGCCGCAGGTGACTTGATTGTCTTCTTGGGTATGTTCTGTAGAATGGATTCATCGCACTTAACCAACTGTTCCATCTTTCCCATAAGGTCAATCGGATCTTCGGGATTAAAGAATGCCACCTTAGTGCAGCCTGCAGATGTCTCGTGAGCAAATGGAAGATCGGAAAGAAGCATCGGTTTGCCGGTTGCTGCAAACTCCGTGATCGGCAGTCCCCAAGTCTCTATACGGGACGGGAATACCAAACAATCTGCACAGTCATAATAGGAATATAATTTGTTTTTAGACATCAAACCTTCAAATCTGATTGATGACACCTTGCCAAATTTAGAGAATAGATACTTTGAATATCTGTTCTCATCGCCTTTAATTGTCAAAATCACACAGAACTTGCCTTTGCCGATCTTGCTTTCCAATTCTTTTGCAGCCTCGCATAATGTCTCAAAGTTCTTGTGACAATCAGGAGTCGAGACAAAGATGAATGTGAAAACCTTATGCTCTATTTCAATCTTGTTATAAACGACCTTTTTCTGCTCTGGCGGACAAACTATGAATCGCTCTTTAGGAATCCCAAACATCTCGGAGAACCCATCCCTTAACCACTCTGCCTGAACAATTAGGCGCTTATTCCTATGAATATTAATCTGATAAGCAAAGCGAGTGAATAAAGAAAACAACACTACTTTCACATCATACCGAACATCTTGCATCTTCCATTTGAGAAAAGGAAATGAGGTCTGGCAATATACCGCTTGCCTGTCGGCGATTACCCGTGGCGTTGTATCGTGCAATGATAGCCATAGATCAATAGGCTGCAATTTCCTTGAGATGCCGTACATTGTGACATATTCACACCAAAGGCGTCTAAACCAGCTTTTGATCGTGTCTGGTAATTCAATGTATTCGATGTTCGGATATTCCGCAAGTGATTTCTTATGGACTAATGCGACAATTCTATATTCATCATTTGGCAGTGAGGACAAGTATTCAAGGCACCCACGTAAGATGGTGAGTGTCCCGCCTTTCCTGATGTTGACTGCTGATATGACTATTGTTCTTTTTGAATTCCGCATAACTCATTAAATAAGTCAACCCATTTTTGCATAATGGTGTCCTCAGAATATCGCTTAGATGATATTATTGCGGCCTTTCCCATTACTTTCCGTCGTCTCACATCCTTGATCAATGCCATTATCCTGTCAGCCATTCCTTTGATGTCACCTTCGTCAACAAGATATCCATCCACTCCACTTGTAATGACATCTTGAGGACCACATTTGCATTTGAAAGACACTATTGGCAGGCCAAAGGTTTGCGCCTCCAATAGTATCATTGGAAGTCCTTCGTAACGTGAAGATAATGTGACTATTGATGCATTTTGATATTCTTGAGCTATTTGTGGAGTCGAGTGTTTAAGGCAAATGCTTTCAGTAAGATTTGATTCGTCAATAATCTTTTGCAATTTCTCTCGCTCCTCTCCGTCTCCGATGATATCCAAGGTCCAATCTGGGTAATGTTTGTGTACTTCATCCCAAACCTTAATCAACGAGTCATAGCCTTTCTGGTAGGAGTACCGTCCCACCGTGATAACCTTCTTATTATCAAGACTTGCAGGAGTTACGTTCTCAAATGTTCGAGCATTGGGAATATACCGGATGTTGTCAGTGTTCCAGTACCCCGAATCCTCTTTTGTAAGAACCACAAAAGCATCAAACTTGTCAGCCAACCTTACATCATTGTCACTCCTCCACCTGTCTACGATACCCCACAGTCCTTTTCTTCCATATTGCAGCCTCTTGAACCGCGAAAAATGCACTTCCAGAACTTTCTTGCTTCCGTCCTTTATTTTAGGAATCAGGGAAACATCATTGCAGAACATTGAAATCGTGACATCCGGCCGTTCTTTCAGCAGCAAAGCCTTTAATTTCTTGTAATGCCTACGTTGTTTGAAAGGGTAGTTGATTATCTTGTTGAGCAACGATCCTCCATTGTTGTCCTCATACCCGATTCCAAGATCGATGCACCTTATCGACGGATCAAGTTCAAAGTACGGCTTTCGTCCTTTCTGGTCCGTAGTGACGATAATCACCTCATATCCGTGTGCCGCGAACCAATTCGCCTTGTTCGTCAACACCCTCTCCATCCCTGCGGGACGGTACGTGCCGGCTATGTTGTAGAGTAATTTCATTCAGATAATTCTAATTTGTTTTCAGGTGGAACTGAAAGATAAAATGCGAATATTAAAAATATATCAGTGGCAACTTTTATCCAAATTACAAAAACAAGAATTAGTAATAAATAAAATAATGATGAGTAACTTGGAAATCGCTTGTTACAAACATAAGTTAGATATGCGAAAAAAGATGCAAATACAGCCATTCCGAGTATTCCACAATAAAAAATGAATCGACCATATCCGACATCAGTGCCTTTATAGTAAAGGTGTGGATTGTCTGGGTTTATAAAATAGCCATCTCCTATGAGCCATGTTTTAATATTATCTGGCCATACATTCCACATTCCTTGTAGGATATTACTGGAATGAGTCTCCCATTTACCCGTTTCCATATAATTAACAAAACCTTCAAAACCAAATCCTATAAGATTATTGAATTCAGGTGAGGATTTATATAAATATGCTGTAACTACTATAACCACCATTAATATCGGGCAAGTAATTTTAAGAATATTAATAGTACCTTCTGTAAGTTTAAACTTCCAAAGTTGAGATTTGTATAATAAAAATGATACGGCGATGATAGCACCTACTGTTGTTGTTCTTGACATCATATTACCGATAATAACAATAATAAAAAATGATGTCGATAACAAGAGAACAGTTAAGATATCTCTTGATTTTTTTACTATCATTACCGCACATATAACAAGCGCTGCACAAAAACGGGTTCCTGCTGTATCCTGTGCAGTACCAATGCCGATCAATCGTGATTCCCAAGATATGGATTTGGGCATAATTGTGTAATGGCGCAAGAAAGAATCCAGAGCCGGGGTAAGATCAATGATCAGCGCCATAATACATTGAATGGCGCATAATGCAATTATATAGTACGAAATAAGTTCAATTGACACTCTCTCATGGGCATATCTTATTGTACGAAAGGCCATATATGCAGCACTCAACCATACAATCATTGACACAATGTACGTTGAATAGTAGATATCATCGGTATTATTATACGCTACAGAAGTAAAGCATAAAATAGAGAATATTCCCGCTATTATCAATAATACTATTAACTGTTTACTAATAGTGTTCTTTAGTTTTCCTTTAGCAATATCGTACGCTACAATGAGTAGCCCTAAAATGGCCATGACCATTTTGCTGTTAATGGTCGGGAACGCTGAAAAAGTAATAGGAAAAAAGAATAGCCAAGACACTATAAATGCTATGAATATTTTTAGTAGCTTATTCATACTGAAGAATAAATCTTATTACGAAGCCTTAATATATTATAAGT
>CAVCRL010000003.1:0-45042 GCA_963604455.1 Lachnospiraceae bacterium
GGCTCTTTTCGATCAGGGTGTCCAGGTTCGGGGTCAGGCCGTCCTTGTTGCCGTAGGCTGCGAGGAAATCGGCGCTGAGGCTCTCCACGGCGATCAGGACGATGTTCTTTTTGACGGCCGGGACGGAATCGCGGATTATCTGGATTCCGTTACTGTTTGCCGGGGTCACTTCGGCAGGCTCAGTGACCGATGTGCTTTTGGTCGCTGAGCCTGTGGTTCGACTTGGCTCACCAACCATAGAAGCGACTTGATTGCAAAGCGCGAGCTTGAGCCCCGCCGCCTCATCGTCAGGAAGCATCTGATAGAACCGGTCATATTCAAGAGTACTGCTGCTGTACGCCTCAAGGAAATTCCAGCACCCGTTGCACTGCAATTCGGTGGCGTAGTTATTGTCGCTCTGAAGGTTACGGTAGCTGAACCGCAGCCAGAAGAAACTCCCTGCGAACAGGACTGAATATATGACGAAAGTCGCCAGAAACGGAAGCGCCCCGCCGTTGCCGGCCTCGCTGAAATCCCTCCGGCGGAACATTCCCCAGCTGACAAGCACCGCCACCAGCAGCACTCCAAGGAACATCGGAACGATCGGATACGACTCCATAATATTCCCGATCACCTCGTTCGTATAGACCAGATAATCAACCGCTATGAAGTTGTACCGCACGCCGAACTCATTCCAGAAGACGCACTCCGAGGCGACGTTCACTATCATCAGGAACACATACAGCCCCATTGTGAACAGCAGCCCCGCCTTGCACCAGCCTTCCCTGATATTCGGAATGAACAGCCGCAGGCAGAAGCCGCCGAGCAGCAGGAGCGAAAGCGCGCGGGCGATTGCCGGCACCACGGAACCATATTCAACGAATATGTTGGAAGGTAGGAATGAATATACCGCGAAGGCGAGCAGCGCGGCTTCGATGATGGTGCTGAGCGGCTTTTTGTACTTCGCGTCGTTCAGCGTGGCGTGAAGCAGCATCGCCGGAGCCAGCGCCAGCACTGAGAAGGCAATGTCATTGACAAGGCCTAAAAGAAAGATTTTCAGCCATTCGACGGCCGAGAAGCCGATCACTGTCGGTGGAATGAACAGCAAAAGGATCCTGGTCAAGAGGCCGAGCGTGACTGAAAATATGATGAAAACTGGGGCAAAGTATCTGAACCAGTCTTGAACCTTCCTCGTCTTGTCATAGTTTCTTAAGCAATTCTTATCCATAGGATGAAATGATTAATGATTATGGGTGCGAAGTTAAGAAATTCCGATGATTATTGCTAACTTTGTCTAATTATGCGTAAATCATTCATCTTGATGAAAAGACATTTTCTTTGCGCCGTGGTCGCGGCGATTCTGTTTTCAGTCCTCCCGGTGGGGGCTCAGATCCGTGGTTTCCGTCAGGAACCGTTGAAGGAATGGGAGTTCAGCAAGGACGGCTCTTCTTGGGAGACTGTCTCCGTGCCGCATTCCTACAACGCCGAGGACGGGCATTCTCCGTACTACTACCGTGGCAAGGCGACTTATCGCTGTGATTTGAGGATCAATGACTTGAAAAAGAATTACTATATTCTTTTCGAAGGGGCGGCGCAGGCTGCCGTCGTGATGGTCAACGGTGAGCAGGTGGCCGCTCACAAGGGAGGCTACACTCCGTTCACTGTGAACATCACCGAGGCTGTGAGAAAAGGTGTCAACCGGCTGGAGGTTGTCTGCGACAACACCGAGGATGTCGAGATGGCTCCTGTCACCTCCGACTTCAACAAGAACGGAGGTCTGCATAACCCGGTGTGGCTGCTTGTGATGGATGACATCTATTTCTCGCCGGAGGATTTCGGCCAGTACAGGCTCCGCTGCGAGACCCCGGAAGTCTCCCGAAAGAAAGTCGTCACGAATGTCAGGGCGAAGCTCGTCAACACCAGCAACAGGGACGCAAGCATCCTGGTGCGTGTCCAGCTGCTTGAGTCAAACGGCGCTCTCGGCTACCAGGCTGACCGTGAAGTGCCTGTAAGGGCTTTCTCTGAATATGACTTCGACCACGAGTTCATCCTTTCCGGCCTGCACCTCTGGGACGGAATGAAGGATCCTTACCTCTACACTCTCAGGGTAGAGCTCTTCAAGGGAAAGAGGATGATGGACATCGCCGAGACCAAGATCGGCTACCGCTCCATCGAGATGGATCCGGAAAGAGGATTCATACTCAACGGCCGCCCTTATCCTCTCCGTGGCGTGGCTATGCATCAGGACACCGACGGCAAGGCATCCGCTTTGACCCAGGCCGATTACCGTCGTGACTACCGCATCGTCAAGGAATTGGGCGCCAATTTCCTGCGTCTCGCGCATTATCCTCACAATGACTTCGCGTTCCAGCTTTGCGATTCCCTCGGAATCATCGTGCAGACGGAAGTCCCTTGGGTGAATGTCTGCGGAACCGATGCCAAGCAGAACTATTTCAACAACATCCACCATCAGATGAAAGAGATGGTCAACAACCTCTACAATCACCCTTCGATCGCATTCTGGGGAATGTGGAACGAATTGGACACCTGGGGCAACAACAATAACCTTCAGGGAGCGTTCGACGCGGATGTTGTGGCGAGGGAGACCGAAAGGCTCTACAACTACACAAAAAAACTCGACCCGGACCGCTTTGTGGGCTTCACGGACTGCTCGAACCTTGCCCGTGACGGTTACCCGAGCCTCAAAGGCGATTTCTGCTCCCAGAACCTTTACTACGGCTGGTACAGAACCCCTAACGAGTTCACCGGATTCTCGGCTGCCCTGAAAAAAGTCCGCGGACTGAGACCGGACTCTCCGATCAATGTCGCTGAATATGGTGTCGGCGTCAACCCTTACTGCCACGTCTGGAACCAGTCGGACGCGATCCGCGACAAAGAGGATGACACCAAGCACTATGAGGAATATGGCAACCGTTTCCACGAGTCGCACGTCCGACAGATCAAGGCGATGCCTTGGCTGAACTTCACTTCAATCTGGGTACTGTTCGATTTCCCGGTGGCCAACCGCCAGGAAGGCTTTATGGATTCAGATGATGGTGTCAGATTTGTCAGGAACAACGACCGTAAGTATATGAACGACAAGGGACTTGTCACCCGTGACCGTCAGACTAAGAAGGATGTGTTCTATCTTTACAAGTCTCTCTGGAACAAGGACGAGACGACCGTTTACATCACTTCGCGCCGACTCAAGTATTTCCCTGCCGGACAGGATCTCCGTATCAAGGTGTACAGCAACGCCAAGTACCTGACCCTCTACCAGAACGGCCGTATGGTCACCAGAATGACCTCCTCGGAGGAATCCAGCGGTGTTGTCTGGACCTTCCCGGCCGTCCGTCTGAAAACTGACGAGGACACGTTCAAGGTGGTTTCCAACAACGGAGTCACCGATGAGATAATCCTGAGGAAAGCTAAGTAGGGATTCCCGCTGGTGTCTCTTTCTTTCCGGGAATTATTTTAACTTGAATATTACCGGAAATGTGAAGAATGTTTTGTAAGGCTTGCCTTGAAACATTGCGGGTTGCCATCGTGGGGACATATACACTACCCTTCGGGCTTCCCTGCCAAAATCTTCATAATAGCTTTCCTTGAACTTGACATCCTTGGGGAATCCATCGATGTCAATGATGAATGTAAGATGTACTTTACCCTGGATCTCGTCCCGTCGGGCGGGTTCAGGGTATATTAATTTGGAATTCACCCACTTGGCGAAGCTGTCTTTATCCTCTCCGTTGAACTTTGGTTCGGAATCGACCCAGGAGAACGGCAGGATATATTCTTTCATAACATCATAGTCGCGCGTGATGTTGCCGAGTGAGTCGATCAGTCCCAGCTCTCCGTCTTTCTTTACGAACGCGTGTCCCTCGTTGAAGTTTGAAACATCGTCATATTCAAAGGGGATCACGGTCTTGCCGGATTTGTCGATATAGCCCCATACCTCGCCTGTTCTGACCATCGCCAGTCCATCGTCGAAAGGACGTACCTCATCATATTCATAAGGAATCACCAGTTCTTTGGCCTTGTTGATGAAGCCCCATTTGCCATCTCTTTCAACCGCTTTCATTCCTTCGCTGAACGTGATTTTCTTCTTCTTGCCACTGTTGTCGTTTGTCTCCTTGGTGAAAACGGATTCCGTGTTCACTCCCTTGGCGGTGTGAATCGGAGTCAAAGCCAGGATGCTTATGGCTATCATAGGTAATATTGTGGTTCTCATAAACAATGTTTATTTATTGATTCTTCAAATATGCGCGGCTCGCGCAATATATGAATTATTCTGAATATCCGAAAATATCGATGGCGGAATTTCCCCGGAATTTTGTGACAGATGGAGATTTCTCACGTGTGACCATATCTTTTTTTCTTGCAAGAATCTACTTTTAATGTGAATAAGTGATTGATAATTAATGCTGTTATGAAAATTTTTCTACTTTTGTCATTTATGGTTTTACTTTCGGCCAAACAGGCTTTGCCGGAGATGTTTTTTGTACTATATTTGGGCATTATTTTACCATACTGAACAATGAAAAATGTACTAACCGTTTCTATATTGATCAGCGTTCTGACCTTCTGCGGACGAAACCAGGCCGTCGATGAAAGTCTTGACCGTGCTGAGTCCTGTATGTCCGCAAGCCCTGATTCCGCACTTGCGATTCTGGAGTCGATAGATTCGCTTCATTTCGACTCCAGAAGTCAGAACGCGCGTTATGCCCTCCTCAAGTCGATCGCCCTTGACAAGAACTACATCGACAGGACGGACGACTCTCTCATCAACATCGCCGTGAGCTATTACCGTCACCGCCGCAACGCCCCGTACAAGTTCAAGTCCTACTATTACCAGGCCCGAATCTACCAGAACGCCGGCCTTATGGACAAGGCTATGGAAAGCCTGGTCTGCGCGGAGCATATAAGATCTAATAAGGTATCAGCAGATGATCTCGCCAGACTTTATTTCACAAAAGCACAAATATATTTTTCACGGTTTGATCTTTCCGGAGAACTTGATGAGTTGCGTGAGGCGGCAAAGTATTCGGAAATTTCTGGAAATGACAATAATTATGTATCCGCAACTTTATCACAGGCGAATACATACCTTATTTTAAGGGATTATCATAAATTGGACTCTTGCCTTACCATTGTCAACCAACACACTGACTTGTCGTATCAGAATCATTTGAAAATGCTTGACATTAAATTGTTATATTCACTGAATGTTGATTCATCTGTTGAGGCACTTAAAGCTGATTGTGAAAGGTATATCAATTATGCTCAAAGCGAGTCTGATTTGGATTGGAAGATTATAGCGCAGGTATATATAAAAATAGGAGAAACAGAGTTGTCAAGGGATGCGTTATGCCGGTATATTCAAAATGGAGGCGACATTAATGATGAAGCCTATTATTATCTTCTTGCTTCCGTACAGAAATCACAAGAAGAGTACGTCAACGCTTACGAAAGCATTATACGTTATGCTAAACTCAGCGATTCGCTTGATTTGGTAAAGATTAATCAAGAGGTCAAATCAGTAAAGAATAATTATGAAAACAACATCACTATCATCAAACAAAGAATATTATTTGTGACCATTGTTATTATACTTATTATTGTCATTTTATTATGTTTGTTCATCTATAGGAAGTTTAGGAAAAGAGAGTTGTCTTTACGTTTGCAGTACGATGAAATAAAAGTAGAATATGATGAACTTTCTGCTTTGATGGAGAAACTCAAACCTATCGAAAAATTTATGGATACATTAGAGAAGGACAACAATGATGAACATAATGCGCAGGTTCAAAGAATAATCGAGATGAGAGTTAAAGCATTGGCCGCATTCTTAAATAGAGATATGCCTGATTCTTTGTCAAAAGCTGCTGTGACGTTGGAAGAACTGTTGAACAATAGAGAGAAGGTTACGGTTAGCATCGGTCTGATATATGCGATCTATTTTCCTCGGTTTGTATCGAAATTGACTGATTGTGGTTTGACCGCATCGGAAATTGGATATTGTTGTTTATTGATAATTGGCCTAAAGACAGTTGAGTTACCTAAAGTAATAAACTATTCAAACGCATATAATATCAGCAGCAGATTAAGAACAAAATTAGGACTAACAACAGAAGATGGAACCTTGTCGGCTTGGGTGAAAAGAACTTTTAATGAGAGTCGGTAGGTTTTTCCCCATTCGTGAAATCGTTGTTTTGAAGGCGCATTCATAACTGGATGTCCTAAATAATGTGCGCTTTTTCCCGTTAGTAGGTAGGATGATACGGAAAGTAATTATCCTTGGTTATAATTTGTTGATATTAAGAGACTTCTGCGAATGAAAAGTAGGCTTTGATTTTTGAGAGTATATTATTTATGGTGAACTTTGCAGTAACAAAAAGTTGTAAAAAGATGAAAAAAGTCATTTCAATTCTTGTGTTGTCAATTTCCTTTATGTGTGGCTTATTCATAAATGGAGAAGTGAAAGCCACAGAAAAAGACGAAGAGAAAGTATCTGTAGAAATACAGACAGTCAAAGGAAAAAACGATTATGAAAGAGACCTGAATAATCGAATACAGGTCTATTATTATCGTCTATCGAATTTTCTCGAAATAACTTGCAGTGGGGAAGGTAATGTGATTTGTTATCTTTTCAATTCACGTAACCAACTGTGCGGATATTCTGAGTTTGATTCTGCGGAAACCCTGTTTGAACGGATCGATGTTCCTAAAGAGTCAGGCACTTATCATATTGCCATCATCACAGACAAGTCCTATTCTGAAGGCTCGTTTACAAAGTAACCACTTTTTAAATAACACTTAATAATCAATTTTATGAAAAAGGTAATCACATTCGCACTGGCGTTTATCGCCATCTCTTTGCTGTCAGGATTGTCAGCATCCGCTCAGCTAAGGTATCAGTCAGGCCGTGTCTTGATCGAGACCGACACTCCTTTCTACTACTACACGATGTCAGTGGCAGGTAATGGAATTTACTTCAACCACACTAACGGCCGATACCTGCAGATCAGCGTCGCGGCCACCGGAGCACCTCGTATCGCTGGACACAATGACCAGATTGTCTTCTACAACTCGCAGACGAGCACATTCAACAGTATTCAGGTCAGCAAGGTCTATAACTATTCTGACGCCAGAGCCAAAACCGGCATCCGCACGCTCAACAATGGCCTCGACATCATTTCTCAATTACGCCCTGTTACTTATAATTTCAAAGGAAACGAGGCGCGCACCGCAAACCTTACTTCAGGCATTTCCTACAATAAATACACAGGAAACAACGCTGAGATAGGATTGTTGGCCCAGGAAATAGAAGAAGTCCTTCCTAACCTTGTGTACACCGATGATGAGGGCCGTAAACTTGTGGATTACACAGCTATCATCCCAATTCTGATTGATGCTGTGAAGTCACTTCAACAGGAAGTGGAAACCTTGAAGGCGCAGAAATAATTTGCCTGGGGCGATCTGCACTAAGTATGAATATAAAATCGGATAAGTATGAAGAGAATCGTTCCCATTTTAAGCCTTGTTTGCGCAGTGCTCTTTTCCTGTACGATGAATGAAACTGTTTTTGATGATTTGAATGACAGTGGACAGGAAACGCCGATAACAAGGACATCAGTGACTAATGAAGATGAAGATTTCGTTAAACTTGATCTGAATCCATATTCGTTGAGTGTGATGCAGTCTGTCTACGATAATTATTCATTGGAACACATTGACCTTGATCCGACGGATCTATATGTCAGGTTCCTGCCGCAGGACAGCACACAGCTTCATCACTTGCTATACGAATCTGGTCTGGAACTATTTGATTATCCATTGGACGTGGATCTTACTGACAGCGAGATTGATTCTTATGAAGCCTCTGAACGTGATAGTTGCTTTAATTGGCTATATACTACGGTTAAGCCGGATTATGCTTTTCCGGCGGATATAACGTATGAGGTTCTGGATGAGTGCTACATCCCGGTGGAAGATGAGAGCATTGTCCAGACTCGCGGGAGCTTGAGTGTTGATGTTGAGGCCGCCGCATATCAAAGTTTAGGCTATGATGATTTTGAGGATGTGTATGGTGGCGTTACAACCCGGGCCCGCAGAGTGACTCCGGAAGGAACGATCAAGGTATATGTCTCAGAGAATAACTACGCCCCGGTAAAAGGAGTAAAGATTCGTGGACATAGATTTGTGAAGTACTCCACGACATACACAGATGCCAATGGCCATTATGCTCTTGAAAGCAAATTCCGCCATCGCCTTCATTATGCCATTGTCTATGACAATATCAAGGATTTTGACATCTGGGGAAATTATGGGCCTTTGGCGAGAGCCAATTGCAACCTTGGTTGGCACGATAAGGAAGGTTATTCGAAAGACATAGAAAATGACGAGCGCGCTTGGCGTTGGTCCGCTATTAATAATGCGGGCTATGACTATTACTCAATGTGTGAGCGTACAGGCATAACCAAACCTCCAAGAACGATGAAGATATGGTGTTGGAGCACAGCTAGTTCGTCATCGACTCCAATGCTGCGTAGATTGGGGAACGGTATCGGTCTTAACGGTCACTCTGGCTGGGTGAATTTCTTTACGAATCTTGGCTATGGATTAACAGCGACAACTCTACAAGGTCTCTTGCGCGTGTTGTTACCAGACATCACGATAGGCACGAGTGGAAAAGATTATGAAGGCATCTATGAACACGTCAATCACGAACTGGCCCACGCAAGTCACTACAGTCAGGTTGGAAGTGCATTTTGGGCAAAATATGTGAGTTACATAATGACGTATGGCGCTTATGGTGACGGGACAGGGAACAATGCTGAATTATGCGGCATCGGAGAGATGTGGGGAGACTATATGGGACTTTTGAGAAAGTATGAAAGCTTAAAGGCTTCCATCCCTGATAGATACCCTGAGGTAAATAGCGAATGGTTCAAGCCTGAGGTATTCTGGGATCTTGATAGAAATGGAACATTATCTAGAAAGAATATTTTTGACTGCCTGACAAGTGACGTAAAGACGTACGATGCGTTGTATTCGAAAATGCGGGAAAAGTTTCCTGATAAAGTTGACTCCATAAAGGCTTGCTTCAGTAGATATGGTATAATCGAGGATGTGGAAGAACCTGTCACGGAGGATGTCACTTTTTCAGGACGAACCGTGTCGGAATCGACAACCGTCACAGGAACAAATATCACCGTCCAGAATGTCAGCGTTATCAACGGCGCTAAGTTGACATTGGTCGGCAAAGTGTCGATAGGATCCACATTCCTTGTGGAATCTGGATCTAGTCTTGAAATAAGGCGACAATAAATTTTCTGGTTCTTTTTCGATTTCTGGGGAAATATTATGCGTTTCCCCAGAATGATTCCAGATTTAAGGAACTTAAACTGTTTTATTATGAAAAAGATTTTATTTACGTTTATGGCGATGTGTTGCTTTATCGCCTGTGACCCTTCAACGACTTTTCACGATAATGAAGGGGTATGGTGGGTGAAAAACACTACAAAGGAACCAATTGGCATTTGGTGTGGCTGGACATACGTGAATCCTAAAATTGAGATGGTGGAGCCGGGAGATTCGCTTTGTCTGTATCGTTATTTTTGCGGCATCAATGTGGAGCCAAGATTCGGTCATTTATTGGCGAGTGAACCGGATGGCAACCAAAAAATCAGTTTCACCTCATCGGATGGACGTCTGCTGAAGGAATGGTTTGTCCGTGACAAGGATGAGGCCGGAAATCCGTTCTTTAACGAGAATAATTGGCGTAAGTATAAGACGGATAAGTGGGACGGTTTTATTAAACAGAGCTGGGTGTATGACTTTACTACGGAGGATATCGATCAGAAAGAGGCATATGTCGGGAAATGATTCTTCTGATTTCACGAAGGGTTTTTACTATGTATTCCATTACTGATTATCTTTATAACGGAGGTCTTTACCTTCACAATCTGTTTTCCCCGGGAAGGAAGAAACTGAGCCAACTGATGATATATTCAACGACCAGATGCCAGTCAAGATGCCGGCATTGCTCAATCTGGAAGAAGCCAGACGAGAACCTTTCACTTGAGGACATCAAGGGGATTATGTCCAGCCGATGCGTGACTCGGCGGACAACTGTCGGGCTGGAAGGCGGGGAATTCATCCTGCATCCTCAGGCAGCGGAGATTATGGAGTGGTTCAGCAGTAATCATCCGAACTACACCTTATTGTCCAACGGACTTGCTCCGGAGCGTGTCATTGAATATGTCAGACGTTACCGGCCCGCGCATTTGTACCTGTCGCTTGACGGTGACCGTGAGACTTATCTGCGGATGCGTGGGCGGGACGGTTATGATAAGGTGATCCGTGTCGTTGAGGAATTAAAGGACGAAGTCCCTATTTCGTTGATGTTCTGTCTGTCTCCTTGGAATGATTTCGGGGATATGAGATTCGTGATTGATGTTGCGAAGAGGTATGGGATTGATGTCCGTGTGGGAATCTACGGAACGATGGCGTTTTTCGACACGACGGGTGAATTGTTGGAGGCAGATGCGAAGAATTATCTTCGCCGCATTCCCGGGAATATTCACGATACTGAGGAAAACTATGATTTTGTGGCACTATATGACGAATGGCGGAACGGGCGGCTTCGGTTGCGCTGTCAGAGCATATTCAGTTCTTTGGTGATTCACTCTGACGGGAATGTCCCGCTTTGTCAGAATCTCGATGTAGTGCTCGGAAATATTCATAAAGAATCGTTGGATGGGATATTCAATTCAAAGAAAGCCCGAAAATTGCAGTGTGGGTATTCAGCGGGATGCAACGGCTGTTGGATAAATTTCCATCGCAAATATGACATAATCCTGATGCGGAATATGGAAAGAATATTCCCTAAACCTCTGATTGAGATTTTCTATGGGAAATATGATTGGTCGGGTTTGCGTGGGGAAACATACCGGGGTTATTTCAAACGAGTTAAGAATATGTAGGTTATGGGAAATATTGAGAAACTGATAGAAAGATACAAGAATATACGCGGCTGCCGGCGACTGCAGGAATGCTGCGCGAATGAATATGCTTTCGTGGGTTTCGGCGGGCATAGCGTGGACAATCTGTATCCGGTTCTGGACTATCTTCACGTGCCATTGAAGTACATCTGTTGCAGGTCAAAGGAAAAGGCTGGATTGATAGGGCGGAAATATTCAGGAATCACAGCCACAACGGATTTGGATGAAATCCTCTCGGATGATTCCGTCAAAGGTGTGTTCGTGTCGGCCTCGCCGTCAGCGCATTTTGAGATCGCGTCTAGGGTTCTGGAGGCCAAGAAGGCTCTTTTTGTCGAGAAGCCGCCGTGTCGGACTTCAGTGGAATTGGATGGACTTGCTGACTTGGCAACGCAGGGGAATGTGTTGGCTGTCGCAGGAATGCAGAAGAGGTATTCGCCTGTCACTCAAGCGTTACGGAAGGCCCTTAGGAAAGATGAGGCTGAAAGTTACAGTCTTCGCTATGTTACCGGACGTTATCCAGAAGGAGATTCGTTGACAGATCTGTTCATCCATCCGCTTGACTATGTTTCGTTCCTTTTCGGGGATGCCGTGGTGCAAGGCTTTGAAACCGTACGGACTTCCGGCGGGGGAGTGACGATGATGTTGATTCTGAATCATAGTGGTGTGAGCGGAATTTTGGAACTGTCCACTTCCGCATCGTGGGACGGAGCCGAGGAAAGTTTGATAGTCCGTTCGGCCAAAGGCACGTACGAAATGAGAGGGATGGAAACGTTGGCTTTCCGTCCTAATTGTGGAACCTTTATGGGTGTGCCGTTGGAAAAGGTGTTTCATCGTCAGCCGGTTAGTGTTGAGTTATTCTCTCGCAACTCCTTTGTCCCGATTCTGGTCAACAATCAGATTTACACGCAGGGCTATTACTCTGAGATCAAAGCCTTTGTGGATGCTGTCGAGGGACGTGGGGCGAAACTGTTGTCAACAATCCCCGCCTTACGCTCGGTTTATCACTTGATGGATGATCTCCGTAGTCGTTTCTGACAGGTGTTGTATCATTCCCGTGAGCAGTATTGCTTCTTGCGCCATATGTGTATAATTCCATAAAGCATTGATTATAAAGCAGTGGAGCATCACCGGCTGACAATCAGTTGGTTGTGAAAAGCTGGCCTCTGGTTTTGACTACCAGAATGTTGTAATGTGTTGACAATAATAGGTTTAGCGATTGGTGCATTTTGAGCCAAGCCTGGAGATCAGATGATATAGCGTTCCCGGGATTCAAGTTAATCTGCACACGAAATGCGAATTGAGTCGTTTCGGCATAGTAATTGATAAAAGTGCTGTCGTGTTAATTTAAATAAGTCTATGAAAAAGTGTTTTTTACAATTGACCATTACGCTGATTGCCTTGTGTGGGGCATTTACAATGTCCGCGCAGGAATCCTTGCCGAGAACCGCCGGCTATAGGGGAAGCGTTACTCTTACCGACCAGTATTTTGCCATTGTCGGTTTTGAAACATCACACGGATATATGTTCAATGAACATCATTATCTGGGTGCGGGTGTGGGAGGTTTCTTTATCCCTACAGACAACTACCCGCGCTTCGGACAAGTGTTCGCTGATTACCGGGCATACCTGTCTGACAGATCGAGCACGATGGTGGCTGGGGTCAAGGCCGGTTTCTGCCACGCTTTCAAGACTGACAGTGGGAACCACAATGGCTATAGCTTTATGAATGCCGCGACAGTGGAGCCGAGTCTTGGTTGGATTTGGGGTGGCCGGAAAGGAAACGGTTTCGGTATAAGCCTTGGCGCTCAACTCTTTATCCATAAAGATGATGTGGCCGCCTTGCCGAAAATAAACTTCTTCTACGAGTTTTAGCCGCCACTGCCGTCAAACGGAATCAAGATTAGAAGAGCTTTGTTTTGAGATAACTCATTCGATGGGAGACGAACTGATCATCGTCTCCCTTTTTCGTCTTATTGCCGTATCGAATTTTATCTGAATTGTCCTCATAGCAAAGAAACTCTTTTATTATCAAAGTTGAAGAATGATTGAAATTCCAAATTGATTTGTATATTTGCAAATATGATAACCGAAAACAGAGTTATGAATATGATCAAGAACAGCAGAAGCGAGACCATTGTGATCAAGAATCCTTCTGACAAGGTCATAGGGTTCTTTGACAAGATTCAGGCTGACAAGGCCAGAAAAAAAGAGGAACTTCTTGAGAAAGAGAAGTGTACATTCACAGTTCAGATGTAATGGAAGTTACTTTTGAGATTAACACATACGAGGGGGACGGACTTATCGTCTCCCTTTCTTCGTCTTATGATTATATCAAGGAGCTTGTCGGAAGTAAAGGCTACCCGCCTATCGAGGTTATAGATATGTCGATTATCCGTAAGAAAGGATGTGGTAGCATTCCATTGGTGGTGTTAAAGGAGATTGTGTCCAAGGCGACGGACATATTATTATCTTCACCAGATGCCGTTTTGTTCTATTTATGTGATTCGTCAGAACCTATCCCTCACATCCGACAATCTCGTGATCTATTATGCCAGCAGTATCGGGATCGTTTATTCACTGCTATGTTTGAACGGTTCTGTTTAGATTTTGGCTATGATTGGAATGATTACAGGATAGAAGCCAGTATTCACGGAGCCCCACAATACGCACATCTTATTTTCAGGAATGAGCACAGAGACGTGATTTCAGTTATCGGTCAAGAGATAAAGAGTATGTTTGACATTATTGAGGCGGAGAAGTAAAAGCCCGAGGATGTTACCGGATGTTGCGGCGGACGGGGAGGAGGGCGATTATGTAGCCGATGAGGGCGACGCCGGCGATGGTGGCGAGGACATCCTGCCACTGGAGGATGACCGGGTAGGCGTTCACGAGGAAACTGCCGGGCATCTTGATGAAACCGAAATGCTGCTGGGCGAGGGAGAAACCGATGCCGATGACGAGGCCGGCGGCGAGACCGAGAAGGGAGATCAGCCAGCCTTCCAGAGTGAATGTGCGGCGGAGCATCTGGTCGGTGGCCCCGAGGCTGCGGTAGGTCTCGATGTCATCCTTCTTTTCGATGATCAGCATTGTGATGCTGCCGAAGATATTCAGGGCAATGATGATTATGACAAAGATGAGTATGAGGTAGATGGCTGCCTTCTCGTAGCGCATCATCTTGTAGAGCGATGGATTCTGGCGGAAGCGGTCCAAAACCTTGAACTCAGGACCTAACTCTTTCTGAATATGCTTGATAGCGGAACGGATGTCTTTCGCCGTGGAGCCTTCGGCCAGGCGGATCTCCACTCCTGAGACCTCTTCCTCATAGCCAAGCAGCTTCCTCATCTCCTCAATCGGCACAATCATCAGATCATCATCAATCTGCTGATTGACCGAGAATATTCCTGAAGGGCGCATCCGCACGGTTTCAATCGAGGCTGCCGGGTTCGCGAGCGAGAAATTCCTGTCCCTTATCGGGAAATATAATTCCGCGGAGGCGAGGAATGCTGGATTCATCCCCATCTTGTAAGCCAGACCCGCGCCGACAACCATCTGCGGCAGCTGGCCTTTGTGCAGGGAAAACTCTCCGTTGGTGATGTGTTCCGCAAGAGGGGATTCCGCCTCGAAAACGCTGTCCACGCCCTTGGCCTTGGCTATTCCCTGATGCCCGTCATAGTCCACGAACACATTCTCCTGAAGGATGAGGTTATATTCACCGATCACTGGATTCTCCTTGATCCGGTCGAACGCCTCGCCTTCGGGGATGAAGACCTTGCCTTTGGCGGGGGTGATGAGAATGTCCGGCTCGACATTGCTGAGGGTGGATTTCACCAGCTCGTCGAAGCCGTTGTAGATGGAGAGGATGATGATCAGGGCAGCTGTCCCTATAGCCATGCCGACGGCACTGATCGCGGAGATGATGTTGATCACATTGTGTGACTTCTTCGCGAACAGGTACCGTCGGGCTATGAAAAGGGGCAGGTGCATAACCACCTCTGTTATTCAGGCTTGTAGGAGTCCTTCAGGGCTGTCGTCTTGTTGAATATCACCTTGTCGGCGGTGCTGTCCGGATCCTTGTAGTAGTAGCCGGTGCGCTCGAACTGGACGGCGATTCCGGAGTTGTCCTCAAGGAGGGCTGGTTCGGCGTAACCCTTGGCGATAGTGAGGGACTCCGGGTTGAGGAAGTCCTTGTAGTCCTTGTCCTCAGGGATGGAGTTCATATCCTCCTTGACGAAGAGGCGGTCGTAGTTGCGGATCTCGATCTCTTTGGCATATTCGGTTGAAACCCAATGGATGGTGCCTTTGACAGAGCGCCATTCGCCGCCTCCCGGCTTCGTGGTCGGGTCGTAGGTGCACTTGAGCTCGACAACATTGCCCTCGGCATCCTTGATGACCTCCTCGCATTTGATGATGTAGGTGTACTTGAGGCGAACCTCTCCGTCCGGTTTGAGACGGAAGAACTTCTTCGGAGCGTCCTCCATGAAGTCGTCGCGCTCGATGTAGAACTCTCCTGTGAACGGAACCTTGCGCGTGGCTCCCTCCGGCTCGGCAGGGTTGAGAGGGCAGTCGAACCATTCCACCTTGCCCGGCTCCCAGTTGGTGAGGGTGACCTTCAAAGGCTTCTGGACGACCATATACCTGTTGGCCCTTGAGTTAAGATCCTGACGCACACACCATTCCAGGAGCTGGATGTCCATCATCTGGTCACGCTTGGAGACTCCGATCTTCTCGCAGAACATCTTGAGGGCCTCGGCGGTGTAGCCACGGCGGCGAACTCCGCAGAGAGTAGGCATACGAGGATCATCCCAGCCGGAGACAAGACCTTTCTGGACGAGCTCCAGAAGCTTTCTCTTGCTCATCAGGGTGTATGTGAGGTTCAGTCTGGCGAACTCGTACTGATGACTCGGCCAGATCTCAAGGGTCTTGATGAACCAGTCGTAAAGTGGCCTGTGGACATCGAACTCAAGAGTGCAGATCGAGTGGGTGATGTGCTCTATTGAGTCGCACTGACCGTGGGTGAAGTCGTACATCGGGTAGATGCACCACTTGTCGCCCGTGCGGTGATGCGATGCGTGCTTGATCCTGTAGAGAATAGGGTCGCGGAACATCATATTCGGGGATGCCATATCGATCTTCGCGCGGAGAACCTTCTCACCGTCAGCGTATTTGCCGGCCTTCATATCCCTGAACAGCTGGAGGTTCTCCTCCACGCTGCGGTTCCTGTAAGGGCTCTCGGTTCCCGGCTTGTCCACGGTGCCGCGTCCCTTGCTGATCTCCTCCTGGGTCTGGTCGTCCACATAGGCCTGACCGCGCTCGATCATCTGCTCGGCCCAGGCGTAAAGCTGGTCGAAATAGTCGGAAGCGTAAAGTTCCTTGTCCCACTGGAAGCCGAGCCACTGGATGTCCTCCTTGATCGAATCGACATATTCAGTGTCCTCCTTGGTCGGGTTGGTGTCGTCAAAGCGGAGGTTGGTCTTTCCGCCGTACTTCTGGGCGAGCCCGAAGTTGATGCAGATGCTCTTCGCGTGTCCGAGATGGAGGTACCCGTTAGGCTCCGGAGGGAAACGTGTCATCACGCTCTTCACTCTTCCGGACTTCAGGTCGTCTTCTATTATCTCCTCAAGAAAGTTGAGTCTTTTCGGCTCCTCGGCCGTTGGATTTTTCGCTTCTTCCATTGTTCTGTCAGTATTAAACTCACAAAAATACAAAAATATTCCGCTGGTTGTCCAATCCGGAGGGAACTTCTTCGCTTTGTCAGAAGAATAAGGTGTACCTTATCGTAGGGAAGGCGGTGAAGACGGAGGTCAGCCTGAGTCCGTAGCCGCCGTAGGATGACTCCTCGATTTCGGCGTACATCGGATTTTTTCTTCCGTAAACATTGTAGCAACCGAAGCTCACAAGGTAGTCATTCCCCCATTTGTTGGTAGCCTTCAGGTCGATGCCGATGTCAAGGCGGTGATATGCCGGGAAAGAGTAGTTGTTCGGTGACGTCACCCCGTCCGGAACCGGCTGAAGGATGTTCTCATCAGGCCATCCGGTGACGGAGTGATAATAGGACGGAAGCGTCAGCCTGTTTCCGGAATGATAATTCCAGTTGAGGTAGATGTTGACCAGCTCGTTGGCCTTGTAGCTCGCGTTAAGACAGATCTTGTGCCTGTTGTCAAACCTGTCCGGATACCATTCCGGAGCGAGAATCCCGTGGCGGCGCTCGGACCAGGACAATGTGTAGGATCCGGAGATATCGAACTTTCCCTTGCGCAGCTCCGCATAGACTTCAGCCCCGTAGGCTCGTCCTTCGCCTTGGACGAAAAGCGTCTCCCACGAATCCTGGTCAGGAAACCTGGCCTTGCTCCCGAAATATTCAGAGACATTTTCCAGGCCTTTGTAGAAGCCTGCGGCATTGACATACCAGACTCTGTCGGGACGGAAATCCAGCTCCACGGCATACTGATCCGATCTCATCGGCTTCATCTTCAACGTGGAAGGCATCCAGAAGTTGCCGGGATAGTCCATCATATACGACATTATCAAGTGATCCGGCTGATTCATTCTTGAATATGAAAGTTTCAGCGAGGTGGATCTTGACAGGTTGAAGCTCACCGCGGCCCTCGGCTCCAGAAAATTGTAAACCTTGTCGGTCACCGCATACATTTGGCAGTGCAGGCCGGCGTTCACGTTAAGCCACCAGGCCAGCCTTATCTCGTCCTCGCCGTATATGCTTAGATCCAAAGCGTTCCGCCCGTTGTCGATTTTTTCCGTGTTGTCTTTGCTGACGTATCCGCCTGACTCCTGATGGCTGTCACTCCTTCGGAACGCTCCGTACCTATGGAAAATCCCCGCCGCACCGTATCGCAGGTTGTGACCTTTGAGCCTTGTCTCCGCGTTTATCTTGGTCCCGAAGTCAAGTATGTTGGACACGTTGTCATCCTTCTCGGACCAGGTGTCCGGCCCGGCGGACGTTTCGGTTCTGTGATAGATGTCGCAGACTCCGTCGGTGATGTAGGTCGTCGCGATGAAGTTTGTCCTTGGAGATACTTTGTGGTGCCAGTTGGCCGAAATGATTCCGTTGCCCCAGACGGAGTTCCCGTCATAGTCCTTGTAGTCTCCGAGTTTCTTGTCACCCTTACCCGACAACCTCATATAGTCAAAACTAAGGAATGTGTTGAAAGTCAATCTGTCTGAGTCTCCCAAGAGCCACGACACCTTGGCATCGAGGTCACTGAATCCGTAGTGCCCGTCTTTCGTGATGTCGTTTGACAGGTATGCTCCGTCAACATTGAACTTGGTCAGCAACGGCCTCATTACCGCCTCCACCCATCCGTGACGGAAAGCGAGATTGTAGGAGGACCTGCCTTTCCTGATCGGCCCTTCAATCTGGAATCTTCCGTCAGTGACACCGGCAGAGAACACCCCGGTCGTCTTGTGGAAGTCTCCTTCCTTAATGCCGACATCCACCACGGAAGATGTCCTGCCGCCGAACTTGGCCGGGAATCCGCTTTTGTAGAAGTCAACCGTGCTGAGAATCTCGGTGTTGAAGACGGAGAACATTCCAAGGAGGTGGCCGACCTGATAGACAGGGACATTGTCAAGAAGATAGAGATTGTCCGATCCGGTACCTCCCCTGACGTACATATCGGATTTCATCTCGGTGCCCTGGGCCACGCCGGGAAGCATCTGGATGGTCTTCAGCACATCCGGAGTCCCGAACACGGACTTGAAATTGAAATCATCCTTGATCAGCTTGATCATCCCGGTCTGGCTCTTGACGGCAGGCCGCCTGATGTCATCGATGATGACCGAAGACTTGATGGTGTCGATTCTCTCACGTGTGTTCCTGCGCCCGTCCTGCGCGCTTGCCACCGTGCAGAACGCCAGGAGAAACAGCGTTGTCACAAGAAGCCTTTTCATCATAGTTCCCTCCATTCAGACTGGTAGGTTGACACAGCTCCGACGTAGCCTTTGCCGCCCGTGACATTGGAATATTCAAGGGGAGTCACAAACGAAAGCGGTGAATCCGGATCGTAATCCTGATTTTTGCGGTTTGTCTTCAGACCCACGTATAAGGCGGTTGAAAGATGCCACGCTTGGAAGCGGATGCGTTTTACGGTGTTTTCCGTCCTGACTATGCGCCCTTCTTCATCCGGCATTTCAAATGAAGTGGACAATTTCACGTTTGTACTCAGATGATGCATCCCATTGCCGTCGGCAGCCTCGTAACCTGTGACAGGGTAATAGCGATAATATATTGTTTTACTGTCGTAATCGCGTTCTTGAAGGCATTGGATCATTGTTTCAGTTGTCTCTGACTCAAAGATGCCGTCAATGTAGGTGATCTTACTCTCTTCCTTTTCAAGAAAATAGGCATATCCGTCCATCATCTCCGGGTGGATCCGGACAGTGGCGTTGAAATCCAATGTGTTGTTGTCCAAGAGATTGTAGGACACGTCCTTGACTTCAGGGAGATCCGGCACGGTTGTCTCGCAGTTGACATCCGGCACACCCGGCGCCGAAACATTGACGGAAATCCTGTCCTTCGCCTGAAATGCATATTCAGTGGAGAAAACGCAAACCAAGGAATCGTTATAATTGCAAGTCACCGGCACTTCCTTGCCATTGACCGTCAATCTCATCGAAGCCTCCAGCAACGTCTTCTCCTTTTGCGAGACAAAGGTTTTCTCGGAAATATGGAATATTCTTTTGACAGAGAATCTTGATACCCCGCCCCCTATGGCTCCCTCAATGTACATCATTTCCGTCGCCCCCGTGTCCGGGTACGGAATGACCTCCTCGCAGGAAATCACGGTTGTTACGGCGGCAAGCGACAACAACCACAAAACTGACTTATTCCAGTATTGTTTCACAACAGGACTTGTGTTATTCACTGTAGTGGATAGATACGCTGTCCTTCCTGGACGAAAGTTATGTCAGACGCAAAGCCATTATATCCTTCTGCATATAGGCGGAAAGTCGCCGTTTTTGTCTTGGTTGAAAGATTAGGCTTGTAAACCACACGGACAATTTGCTTGTACTGATCTATAGTTGATGGGTTCTCCTTGAATAGCTCTGAATCGGCTGGTGGGTATGAGAATCTTTCTTCCAGCACGATGTCCGGATTCCCTCCAAGTTTCTCGATTTCGCGTAAACCATAAGAAATGATTTCAAGATCCGTGAAACCTTCCGATGAGGGAAGTGTGATTGCCGCTTCGTGAGCGTTGATAAGAGCCCCGTCTGCCCAAATGTAGATATTGCCGAAATGAGGACCGCCATCAAGGCTGTTGGTTGGAGTTTTTCCGCAGGACACCGCCACAATGGTTACGATGGCCAAGAATAGGTGGGTCAATTTTTTCATAATCGCCGTATAAAACATTTTATGATGCCAAATATAGAGAATATATTTGAGTATAACAACAGATAAAGGAAACCTGATCGGAGGATTGCCTACCCTCACGGTAGCAAAAACAGGTGATATCGCTACTGTTGATGACAAAAAAGCGGATGACGTCAGCATTATCTCCACAAAATGCTGACGTCATCTGCCTTGAAAGCTCTTGGATAACGAAAATCAGATTCCTCTGTCGAGGGTCTCAAGGCACATACGGCCGTTGTGGTAGGGGCATTTCCAGAAGCCGGCGAGGTCATCGGTGGTGTTCGGAGTGCCGTCGGGGTGGATGCTCCAGTACCATTCGCCGTCGGGGCGGATCAGGTGGTGGCGGATGAAAGACCATTCATTGTCTGCGGATTCCAGCCATTTTGCGTCACCGGTTTTCTGGTACTGGTTGAGGCAGCCGACAACGGTCTCGGCCTGGACCCACCAGTGACGGTCGGAATCCCTACGGCCGGTCGCGGGATCATATTCATAGATCATTCCGCCTTCGGGGGAGAAGCCTTCCATCGCGGCGGCGGCGACTTTGGCGCAGACTGACTTGACTTTGGCGGCCAACTCCTTGTCACCCAGCACCTCAGCGGCCTCGTCAAGAAGCCAGGAAGCCTCGATATCGTGCCCGTAGGAAACGGCGGTGGAGTGCGGAGCCCAATCATCCCCGAAGAAAAGGCCGAGGTGCCCGTTTGGACGTATAATCTTATCAATGAATATGTTGATGAGTCCAGAGAGCCTTCCCCCCAGTCCGGAATCCTTCCACACCCTGTAAAGATTAGTGTACCCTTCAAGAATATGCAGGTGGGTGTTCATCGTCTTCGCGTCGTTCTGATCCTTGTCGGAAAGACGCATATCCTCGATCGTTCCCCACTCACGGGTGCAAGCCTCGATGTACCCTCCGCCGCAAGGGTCGTAACTGTGCTCTTCTATGCTGTGATAGAAAGACTTGGCGAGTTTCAGAGCCTCGTCATCGCCTGTGGCCCTGAAATATTCAGACAAACCATAGATCGCGAACGCGATGGCGTAGAACTGTTTTTTCGTGTCCTTCGGGCGGCCTTCGGAGTCGAGGCTCCAGAAGATCCCGCCATATTCCTTGTCCGTGAAACGGTCCCGTATCTCATTGTAGGCTCTGGTGGCCGTGTCGAGATATTCCTTTTTTCCGAGCACTTTGTACGCTGAGGCGAAAGTCCAGAGAATGCGTGAGTTAAGGATCGCTCCTTTCTCCGATCCCGGAACAATGTCGCCGTCGCCGTTCATCCTGCCGAGGAAGCCGCCTTTCGGGTCGGTCATCCTTTGCATCCAGAAAGGAAGGATGTCTCCCTCCAGTTCCGCAAGAATTGATTGTCTGTCCATAAGTCCAAAGTTACCATATTCTTCCGCAACTTGAAAGAGGGGCGCCGGGAGGGTTCAAGCAATTGGCAAATAAGTATCAGATTTTGTCCTTGTTCTGCCGCGCGAACGTGGCGAATGCCCCGTAGAGAGCCGCTTCCTCGATGTGCGCCACCGGGGAGACACGCCTCAGGGACTCGACATCGGCAAGCCCTTGTCTCAAAGCGTCTTCAAGGAATATGTATGAGCGGGAGATCTGGCCTCCGAGCAGAAGGCATTCCGTCCCGATTTCGGAAAGGATCGGACTTACGGCCTTCGCGAGAATCGACCCCACACGCGAGAATGTCTCCAAAGCGACTGCTTCACCT
Organism: Lachnospiraceae bacterium; assembly: GCA_963604455.1. Lineage (GTDB taxonomy): Bacteria > Bacteroidota > Bacteroidia > Bacteroidales > UBA932 > Cryptobacteroides. Next base: position 22,056 of record CAVCRL010000003.1, read on the forward strand.
GCGCCGGCCCGTCTGCCTATCTCCTTGACTGTCAGCTCCGGCTCATCCTTCCCGCTTAGCTCACGGTAAGCTCTGAGAAAGCCCCGTTTCGATACATAATCTTCAAGGACTCCGTCTCCGTAAGGCATTTTGTAGATGCTTCTGGCCGGGGATGCGGTGGATGAGTATTGGATCTTGCCGTCAATGCTGAAAGCGAATCCCAGACCGGTGCCTAACGTGATGACACAGACGTTCCTGTAACCGACTCCGGCCCCGCAGAACATCTCGCCGGAAAGCTGGGCGTTCACATCGTGGGCGAAACTTACTTTGAAGTCATTTCCTGCGATATCCCTGAACCAATCCTTTAGGTTCAGCCCATAGATGGCGGCGAACTTGTGCCTCATCAACGGGATCCCGGAGTTGTAGTCAAAAGGCCCCGGGAATGTCGCCGCCAGTCCGACCGCGCTCATTCCCAGCTCCTTTGATTTCAGAATGCCCTGACGCAGGGCTCGCGCCAGGGATTCAAGTATTTCCTCACGGCTTCCTTCCGAACGGACCGGAACCTGCCAGGAGATGCCTTTGGCCAGCTCTCCGGCCGAATCAGCGATCCCTCCCTTGACGAATGTCCCGCCGACATCCAGAAGCACTACGGATTTGTCAGTCATTCTCGAAACCGTCCTTAAGCATCGTCTTGTGGACACTGACAGGCTCGGTGCGCAGATTCTCGACAACGTACCTGCCCATATTCGCCGGAACGACCACGATGTCAAGGTATTGGGCCTCGAACGACCTCTCAGGGTGATCGATCGAACGGATCCTTATGCGTTCGCCGTTGACGACGGAAAGCACGTGGAACTTGCCCTTCGTGTCGTCCTCGATGCTGGTCTGGAAATCCAGTCTGCGCAGCGAGAAGTAAAGCAGGTCGCTTTCTCCAAGGATGATCTCCCTCCAGTCACTGCCCTCACGCACGGTGCGAGGCTTCTGGACGATGTTCTGCCTTACCCACGAGGTCTTTCTCTCGAAGGCCAGGTTGCGCTCTCCGTACCAGGTGTGGATCGGCCTTGGCTTTCCGTCAAGATCCTTCCTGAGGTAGTCGTACAGCTTGTAGGTGTAGGAGCCGATGGTAAGGCTGCCGATCTCAAGCACAAGCTGGTTGCGGCCTGAGGAATGGATCGTGCCGGCCGGGATCATCACCTGAAGTCCTGGCTTGGACTCCTCGTAGCTGACATATTTCATATAGTCGAACGGCTCGTGCTCCGTGTCGGCCTTCTTGATCTTCTCGATGAACTCATCGGTGTCGGCGTCGTCCCTGAATCCGATGAATGTCTTGGCGTCCTGGCCGGCCTCCACGATGTAGTAGCTTTCGTCCTGACGGCCGAACTCATCGTAGTTCTCCTTGTTCCATTTCTCGCCGGAGTGGCACTGGATGGACATATTCCCGTTGCTGTGCCAGGAATCGTCGTAGTTGAAGCGGATAGGGAAGTAGCCGTGGAATTTCTTCACGCAAGGCTCGCCCATCACCGGCACACCTTCCTTCTGGAGGAAAGTGAAGTACGGGAACTCGACCTGGTTCTCACCGGCTTGTACGACAATGCTGACCTCCATCGGGATGAGGTCGAACACCCAGGCGCAGTTCTTCATCGTGTCCGGCAGATGACGGAGTCTCTGAATATAGGTGCCTCCCCAGACTCCTTCCAGATAGGCCGGCCTGCACCTGAACGGATAGAGGGCGAGTGCGGAGAGCATCTCCTCCATCGTCTGGCGGCTCATAAGCTGAAGGCCGTCAGGATCATCGGACGGAAGGTACCAATCCAGCACGCCTTCACGGAGCAACTCCCCGCGGAGCCCCACAGCCATCTCGAAATCAGCGTAGTAGCACCTTCTGATGGTGAGGTTGACCTTGTTCGCGACCTTGTCGCCGTAGTTGGCGAACTGGCCTCTCCTGATGCGCAGGATGGACTCCTTCGGGGTCACGTCCAGATAGCACTTGACATCATACAACTCACGGAATCCCTTGTCAAGGCAGCCGTAGCCGTAAACAACAGTCACCTTTCCTGCCGCCGCCTTCGCCTCCTTGAGCGAAGCCTTCAGCCCGTTCATCTTGGTCTCATCGAATATGGCTGGATAACCTCCTCTGAACACCTTTCCGTACAGCAAGGTCGGATCCTTGCTTGTGTCCCACTCCAGATACGGGTCGAGCATCTCGTGCATCTCCTTCTCGGACTTGTAGATGTCGGAGAACTTGACGGCCTCCATCCCGATGCCCTTCGCCGCCAGCTGCTGCGAAAGGCAGTTGACAAGGCGTGTCCAGTCGGCTGTCGTGTAGCCGTCGATGGCTACAACGACACCGTGGCCGTCCTTCAGCATTCCGGCGAACTCCGCCGCCAGTTTGGAAGCGGACTTGAGAGTGCCGCAAGTGACTCCTTCGATTGTCTCCTTGCCAAGAGCCGGCCTGTTCACAGGATGCGGGTCATTGTAAGGAAACGGATTGTACATAAAGCTCATAATACGCTATTGTTAAATTCTGTTGCTCAATTATTTCCGGGAATATCCAGTCTTAGACGACCTCATAATATTCAAAGCCCATCACGTCAGCGACGGCCTTGAGCTCCTTCCTCAAGTCCCCGTCAACCACGCCGAAGTGCTGGGTGGCTCCGATCTTGAGGATCTGCTCGAAGAATGACTTGACCGGAACGGCAGGACGGAATATGCTGTGTGAATATGTCGCCAGGATCTGCTTGCCTGGGAGTGACTCGGCCATCCCGCAGATCAGCTTGTACTTGCCGTTGTCCTCGATCAGCTGCGCGAGGGTCTTCATTCCTGGTGAGATCCTGTACCAGGCGAACGGGGCTCCGGCATATTTCCAATGGGTCTTGGCGAAGCGCACGTCACGGGCGATGACGACATTGCCCTGCCACTGCGGGTCGTTGTGGTCGTTAGGGCCGGCGTGTCCTCCGGCGAACGTCCCGAAATCGTCCTCGATGTGGAACGGCTCAAGGAAGTTGATGTTCTTGTCAGTCAGGAGCTTGAGGATGTAGCATATGAGTCCGGCTCCCGTGTCGGCCTCCGGAACCAGCATCGAGCAGCTCTCGTTGAACCACGGGTGGTAGAATCCGGCGCGGCATCCTGCCACCTTGAACGTGGCCGTGTCGATGTCGTTATAGACCATAAGGTCGGTGTCGGAATCCTTCGCCAGTTTCGCGAGGGCCAGCGACGCTATGGCCGAACCCTCGAACTTGGAATATTCAACATCCTCCATCATCTTGTACTTGGTGGTGAGCCCGACGCAGTATTCCGCCAGCTCCTTCTTCGTGATGGAGTTTATCACATCCCCATAGACTGAATATGGCAGGAAATGCATCTCAGGGCCGATCTTCGTGAAGATCCTGTACGGATCCATATACGTTGACCACATCGCCTCATTGTAGTTGGCCATAAGGCCGATGTTGCTGTGCCTTAGGATGGTACGTACCTTGGCGGCGGAGGCGAACACCTTGATCTTCTCGTTGACTTCCTCTCTGGTGCCCATAATGATGTGGAAGTTCTTTCTCTCGGTCCTTGGCACCGAGCCGGAAGCCTCCAGCGATCCCACAAGGGTGCCGGAGCAGAGATAGTCGATGAAATCGTCCTCGTCCAGAGTGTCCTCGAACGTCATCTTAGGCTTGGCCGCGTTTACGAATATTATCGGAATCTCCGGCATATCGCGCAGGAACCTGATCCAGGCGAAGTCCTCTGACCAGGACAGGAACTCGGTGATGATGAAGTCCACCTTGGCGTCGAAGAACATCTTCATAGCCTTTTCGGCGTCCTCCCTCTCGTAGGTTATCCCGGGATATTCAATGTCAAGAAAATCAAGTCCTTCCTTTATCCTTTCAACATCGGCGGCCTTTCTCTCTCCGTAGGTTCCACGGGAAAGCCCCTCGCCAAGATTCTTGAAGCGGGGGGAAGCTATCAGCAGCAGACCGGCCTTAGCCTTTCTACGTTTGTCGTTAACTTTCATATTCAGATGATATTATGATTATTCTATTCCTTCCTTTGCCTTGCGTTTACGGTAGTCCCTGCCGTAGAAGATCTTGGCCGAGACGATCATCGCGGTTCCGCAGACCGCCCAGATCACCGCGAGCATCGTGATTCCGAATGAGAGTCCGGTAGCCTCCTTGACCGCTCCGAGAACGAGTGGGGCGAGGGCTCCGATGGCGAATCCGGTCATTATCATCACTCCGGACGCCGAGGAATGGTATTTCTCCGGAACCACATCGTACAGGACAGTGTAGGTGTTCGCGTCGAAGAACGCCCTGGCGAATCCGAACCCGGTGAATCCGATGTAGATGGCCCACAGGACGGTGGAGTGTCCCATCATCACGATGAACGGAACGGCTATCAGAAGGCCTATTCCCTGCATCACCATCCGGTTCGCCGGGTCCTTCCCGGCCGCGAGATCGGAGAGCCTTCCGGCCAGCAGAACGCCGACGAAGGCAGCTATGTGCGTGTAGAACATTGAATGGAAGCCGGCGGAGGCCAGATCCATATTGAAATTCTCGTAAAGGTAGGTCGGCATCCAGGTCAGGTAACCTGTCAGCACGAAGATCAGGCCGGAGAAGCAGAGGGTAAGGATCAGTGCTGTCGGGGTTGTGAACACGATCTTGAATCCCTCGAAGAATCCAGGGGATGTCCGCTCAGCCGGCTTGGCCTCGGCCTTTTTCTCCTCCTTGTGGTCACGCAGGCGCGCGATCATCCAGACGCTGTGGAACACGCCCACCGCTCCGAACACATAGAACGCGGCCCTCCAGCCCCAGTGCTCGGCCACGAGACCGGCAAGGTAACCGCTCAGTATTATACCTATATAATAAGCGGTCTGATGGATCGACATCGCCGTGGCTCTCGTCTTGTCGTGGTACTGCGCCAGAAGCGAGTAGTTGGCGGGGCCGAAGAACGCCTCTCCGCCACCTGTGGCGAGACTTCTCATCACGACCAGCATAATGAACCCGTTGCACAGGCCCGTGAACATCGTGGCGACGCTCCAGAACAGGACCGCTCCGGTGACTATCCATTTCTTGCTGAATTTGTCGCCGATGTAGCCTCCGATCGGCACAAGCAGCGCGTAAAACAGATTGAATATGGTCGCGATGGAGCCGACGGCCACATCGCTCAGTCCAAGGTCGTCCCTGATCATCGGCAGGACTACGTTGAAGACCTGCCTGTCAGCCTGGTTGAGAAGGTACGCCACCCATAGGATCGCCAGAACCTCCCATTTGTACGATTTCTTTGTTGTGTTCATCTTGGTGAATGAAAGAACTCTTCTACTCCGTTTGTCACAACGTAAGTGTGTTGTGGTGTGGTGCAAATGTAGTCCTTTATTTTCTTAAGTCAAAATATTTTTTTAAATTTGTCACCAGACCAGACTCTGCCACAGTCTGGAGAGTATTAGCCTTTATTTGTTGATATGTCTATTGCCTTAGGATTAGATAACGCCTCGCCTGTTCCTGTCTATAAGCAGCTTATGGATCAGATTGAGTCCGGGATAAAAGACGGCTCGTTCCATAGCGGCGAGCTTCTTCCGTCGATGAACGAACTTTCCGCTCAGCTTGACATCTCCAAGGAGACCGTCAAGAAAGCCTATTTCCTGCTAAGGGACAGAGGTGTGATCAGCTCGACGCAAGGCAAAGGGTACTACATCGCTGACCGCAGCAGCGCGAAGAAGATGAAGATCCTGCTTCTGTTCGACAAGTTCAGCAACACCAAGCAGATCCTGTACAACGCTTTCGCCTCCGCCATCGGCGGCAAGGCCGACATCACGATCTACCTTCACAATCAGCAGATAAGCCTTCTGGAATATTACCTTGATGAGAATCTTGGGATGTTTGACTACTATGTGGTCACCCCTCATTTCCCGTTGGACAATGAGACCCGCAAGCGTGTCCTCAAGGCGTTGAGGCGCATCCCTAACAGAAAGCTCATTATGCTGGACAACTATATGCCGGAGCTTCAGGGCAACTACGGGGCGGTTTACCAGGATTTCGAGAACGATGCCTATTACGGTCTGATGATGGGTGTCAACAAGCTGAAGAAAGTGCCGAAGCTCAATGTCGTGATCGAGCTTTCCAGTCTTTACCATTCGATGATCTCGAAGGCAGTGACGCGTTTCTGCGAGGAGAACGGAATCTCCTACGAGTTCTACACGCAGGTCACTCCTGAGATCGTCAAGCCCAAGGAGGTCTATCTGATCCTTCACGGGCAGTTCGATATGGAGCTCATCAAGCTGGCCAGGGCGGCCAAGGAACTGAAGCTGAAGCCGGGAAGGGATTTCGGCATCATCTCCTACAACGAGTCCCCTATGAGCGAGATTGTCCTTGACGGCCTGACAACCATCTCGGCGGATTTCGAGCAGATGGGGAGCCTTGCCGCGGAGATGATTCTTGAGGGCCGGCTGTTCAAGCAAAAGTGCGATTTCCGGATGATCAGGCGCAATTCATTCTAAGAAAGAGACTTTGGCTTTTTACAGAGATCTTCTGCCTTGCGCTTCGTGATGCCACACTACACAACACCGCAATAACTTTTGCGAAAATCTTTTGCCATTTTGAAAATATGCTATTATATTTGTGACGTTATACCACACCACAACACACATAACATAGGACGAAATTAACATATAAAGTATAAGAGATTATGAAGAAGTTGTTTGTAGCCACAATGTTGCTTCTGTCCGCGGCGATCACCCTTCCCGCCCAGAAGAAACCGTATTCTGTGACGTGGCAGAATTTCAACACTTACTCCACCCGGCTGCCTGAGACCGGAAAGCTTGCCACCAAGCCGGCGGACGGCTCCGGCGACTCCAGATGGTCGATCGGCTGCGAGACCCTTGACAGGGACTACGCTGATTTCAGCCAGTTCAAGGAATATGTCGGCCCTCTCGGAGTCGGCTACGCCAGAATCCAGAGCGGTTGGGCGAAATGCGAGCAGGAGAAAGGCAAGTACGATTTCGCCTGGCTTGACGAGATTGTGGACGGTCTTAACTCCCAGGGAGTGCGTCCTTGGATGTGTCTCTGCTACGGCAACCCTCTTTACGGCGCCGACAGGAACCTTGGCTCGGGACTGTTCGCGACCGACGAGGTGATGAAGCCTTGGCTGAAATATGTCAGGGAGACGGTCAAGCACTATGGCGACCGTGTGGCTATGTGGGAGATCTGGAACGAGCCGAACCTCAGGAGCAAGAATAATCCGGAGGTCTATGCCGAGATGCTCATCGCTACCGCTGAGGAGATCAGAAAGGTCAACCGCAAGGCCGTGATCATCGGCTTCGGTCTGGCCGGGGTGCCGACAGCGTGGCCAAAGAAGGTTATGGACATCCTCAAGGAGAGGAAAAAGGCCGATCTTATAGATATGGTGTCCTTCCATCCATATTACCCTAACCCTGACAACGCCACTGCCGACATCATCGCCCTCGACAGCCTGATGAAGTCATATTCACCGAAAATCAAGCTTTTCCAAGGTGAGACAGGCTGCCCTTCCATTCTTGAATATGGCCACGCGATGAACCACTATGAGTGGAGCGAGTACAAGCAGGCCAAGTGGGACCTGAGGCGTATGGCGAACGACTTCCGTCTGGAGATAATGTCCAACATATTCACAATGGTTGACTTGCAGTACGAGAATATGCTTCAGTCATTCGGCCTCATCAGGATGAATCTTCTGAAAAAGGTGGTTTACAAGCGTCCTTCGTACTATGCGGTGCAGCATATGGCAAGCCTGCTGACCACCAAGGTGCATCCTTTTGACCTTGAGGTCGAGCACAACGCGGCGAGGGAGATCTCGGTTGTGGGAATGAAGGATGAGGTCGGCAAGACTGTGGGCGCGATGCTGTGGTACAGCGACCAGATGCCGACCGACCAGCTTGAGAAGGACAATGTGAGTATGACCATCAAGGGACTTGAACTGAAGGATCCTGTGTACGTGGAGCCGATCACCGGAAAGGTGCACGAGCTTAAGACCGTGATCCTGAGAGGTGGCTTGAGCGGCGGGAATGTCCGTCTGTCCGGCTTGCCGATGTGGGACAGCCCTGTTTTCATTATGGAACGGAAAAGTGTGAGCCTGGAACGTAAATAGGTGAGAGTCCGTGTTGATTGATGAACACTAAAATACATTATAACTGATGAAGGATAATTATGGACAATTAATCCAACGCAGCCTGGGGTCAATCCTCCGGGTTGCTTTGGCTGTTCTGATGTGCCTGACCCTCGGTTCCTTCTACGGAACGGGTTCCCAGGCCTCGGCGCAGAATCGATCTGCATCCAAGACTGTGAAGATCACAGGATCTGTCATTGACGAGGATTCCAAACCGGTCCCAGGTGTCACTGTCCTTGTCAAGGGCCACCCTGAGTTCGGAGGTACTATGACGGACGGGAAAGGAGGATTCGTCTTCAATGTCCCGTCCGACGCCACGGTCCAGTTCTCTTGCATAGGTTACAAGACGGTTGAGAAGTCTGCCGCTCGTGATCTGGATTGGCTGATAACGTTGGTTGAGGAGTCTGTCGCCCTTGAAGGAACAGTCGTGGTCGGCTATGGCGTTCAGCGCAAGGAAAGCGTTGTCGGAGCCATCACGCAGGTAAAGGCCGAGGATCTGGAGAATACGGGAACCACGAACATCTCCAACGCGTTGGCCGGTAAGGTCTCGGGACTTCTTGTATATTCACAGAACGGCGCTCCAGGCCAGAGTGACGCCACGTTGATACTGCGTGGTCTCTCCAGCTGGAACGGCAGCGCCCCGCTTGTGATGGTCGATGGCATCGAACGTACGATGAATATGTTGTCTCCGACCGACATCGCCAGCATCTCTGTCTTGAAGGACGCGTCCGCCACCGCCGTTTACGGTGCGAAAGGAGCAAACGGTGTGATCCTTGTCACCACAAAGACTGGATCGAAGGGAGCTCCTAAGTTCTCCATCAATGTGGAGCAGGGCTTGAACTCTCCTATGTGGACTCCTGAGCACGTGGACGCCGGAACGGTGACCAGAATGGCGAACATCGCCTATAAGAACACCCAGTCATTCGGCTCGCAGTTCTCCGATGAGGTGATTAAGAAATATGAGGATCAGTCCGACCCTATGAGATACCCGGATGTGCATTGGTACGATCTTCTCCAGAAGCGGTTCGCTACCAGCACGAACGCTGACTTCTCGGTGTCGGGAGGTTCGGACAGGGTTCGTTATTATCTGGGTGTCAGCTATGTGCACGAAGGATCGATCATCAAGGAGATCTATCCTGGAACGAACTTCGCCAGCGACAGGATCAACTACCGTATGAATCTGGACTGGGATGTCACGAAGTCAACCGTGCTGTCTTTCAAGGTGGGCGGTGTCACCAATATGGTGAAGAATCTGGCCTCGCACTCCGGATCCTCCTGGCTTTTCAGCACGATATACCAGTCGCCGACAATCACCTTCCCGGCCTATTATCCGGCGGATGTCCTGAAGCAGTATCCTGATCCTAACTATCCGGACGCGGACACCGATCGTGTCGGCGCCAACCAGGGCTCAAAGTATGATAATCCGTATTCCGCCTTGTCGGATCCGGATTATGTGAAAAACGTGAATTACCGTTTGTTCACCGACCTCATCCTTACCCAGAAGCTGGATTTCATCACAGTGGGACTGTCCGCCACCGCTAAGTTCGGTATGACTTCGTCCTATGCGAGGGTGTCACAGAAGGCTTCGACCAACTTCGCCAAATGGAACATCAACTGGGATGCGTACGACGCAGGCAACACGGACATCTGGGAAATCCAGGGAGGTCAGTCCAACTATGTCTGGAATGACAAGCCGTTCTCCATCACCCAGAGCAACACGCCTGCAGGTGTTGGTTTCATCACTTATCTGGAAGGTTCCCTGAATTACAACAGGAAGTTCTCCAGAAAGCACAATGTCTCGGCTTTGGCCCTGTACAACCAAAGGCAGTACAACTCCGGAGCGTCATTCCCTAAAAGAACCCAGTCTTTCGTAGGCCGTGTGACCTACGACTACAAGGGTAAATACTTGTTCGAGGGCAACATCGGTGTGACCGGAAGCGAGCAGTTCTCTCCGGACTACAGGTACGGTGTGTTCCCTTCGGCGGCTGTCGGCTACATCGTCTCCAAGGAAAAATTCTGGAAAAGGGCTATGCCTTGGTGGAGCACGATGAAGATCCGTTATTCCAACGGATGGGTCGGCAGTGACGCGTCGGGCAGCAACTGGCTTTACTATTCTTCTTGGAAACAGACCAGTGGATATTATCAGGAGGAGGCCGCGGCTAACGTCACGGCGAGATGGGAGACCGCGCACAAGCAGGATCTCGGCTTCGAGATGGGATTCCTCAAGAACAAGCTCACGGTCAACGTCGATCTGTATGACGAGAAGCGTAACGATATGCTGATGCCACCTGTCGTGACAGCCTTTGTGGGTGTGGCCTACAAGGATGTGAACGCCGGTGCCTTGAAGAAGCACGGCTTCGAGGTCGAGGTCAACTGGCAGAACACCACCGCCGGTGGATTCACCTACAATTTCGGCGGTATGATAGGACTCAGCGAGAACAGGATAACCAAGTACGGCGACGCTCCTTACGCTCCTGAATATCAGAAATATGCCGGAACGCCTTTGCAGTCGTCCAGAACAGGCGACCAGCTCATCGATGACAAATTCTTCGGAAGCATCGATGAGATCCACGGTTACCCTAACTATGCCACGGAATGGACGAATGTCGTTCCTGGAGTCTATAAGTTCCTGGATTACGTTCCGGACGGAAAGATCTCCCAGCAGGACCTTCACGTGCTGAAAGGATCAGCTTACGCTCCGGGAGTATATTCATTCAATGTGGGCGGAGCCTACAAAGGCTTGACCTTCAAGATGCTGTGCACCGGTACGATGGGCAAGTACATCAACTACAAGCGTGTGAACATCGTTCCGTTCTACGCCGGCGCATACGTGATCCACGATTCGCACCTGAACTACTGGACTCCGACCAACAGGGATTCCGACATCCCGGCGCTTTCATTCTCTGACGAGATGTATGCCTGGGGTGGAGGTACATCTACCTACCCTGGCTACGATCTGGCGATCCCGGATTTCACCTGGAAACGTTCGGACTATATGACCATAAAGGAGGTTATGGTTTCGTACAGATTCTCAGGACCGAACATCAAACGGATCCTCGGTGTCAAGCATCTTGCCGTCGGACTTGTCTGCAACAATCTGTGGACATTCTCCAACATCAAGGACACCGATCCTCAGAGACTCACCACGGCGGCGAACTCCTATCCGACAATGAGGATGCTCAAACTTAATGTCAACCTTGCGTTCTAATGATTATGAAAACATTTGTTAACAAGATAAAATACAGCCTGTTGGGAATCGTGGCTTTCTTCGGTGTCAGCGGCTGCAATTTCCTTGACGTCGATCCTGAGCTGGGTCTTTCCGACGAGGAAGTGTTCGGCTCATATTCCGCGTTCCGCAAATATTTCGACTGGATCTATGAGTCCAACGGCGGAAAGAATATGGAGAGGATCCTTATCGCCTACCCGTTCTACTATGACCTTTTCCAGCAATATTCTTTCTCCTGGTACAACACGACGGATATCGCCGACGCCGGGAAGATGGGTGTCACACAGCAGTATTTCAAGCAGGGCTCCCTTACCCAGGATTTCCTTGAGAAGGTGACCTTCGACACTGGAAAGGCCGACAACAAGCCGATCGCCAAGGCTATGTTCTCGACGATCAGAAGGTGCAATATGACGATAGCGCACATAGACGAGTGCCTGAACATCACCGAGGATCAGAAGAACGATCTTCTTGGGCAGGCGTTCGCTCTCCGTGGCTTCGCCCATTTCACCCTTTGCCGTCTGTTCGGAGGAATGCCTTATCTGGATCACGTGATCGAGGCCGATGAGGAGTGGGATCTCCCGAGGCTTTCCACCCACGAGACGTTCACAAGGGCCGCCGAGGATCTTAAGACCGGTTACGAGATGATGGTCGCCGCCGGCGTCGCCCGCCGCAACACTCCAGAGAACCTTGTGTCAGGCACCGTGGATGAGATTAATGGCGTCGCTGCCATCGGAATCCGTTCAAGGGCGCTGCTTTACGCCGCCAGCGAGCTGCACAACGAGAGAGGACAGGAGGATTGGGTGGTTGCCGCCGATGCGGCCGCCGAGGCCCTGAAAGCCGCTCTGGATGCGGGATTCACTCTCCTTCCTGTGGCCCAGTACACTGATAATTTCTACGGCAAGCAGATGACCAACGAGACAATCTGGAGCTGGTCGTACAAAGCCAAGAACAATCACGCCAACTTTGTGGGAATCTTCGCTTATCCGCAGTCCGGAAGGGCCGGATCCTCAGGAGTCTGCCCGACACAGAATTTCGTGGACAGGTACGAGACCATCTACGGTGAGCCGTTGGTGACGGATGAGGACAAGGCCGCCGCCATCGCCGCTGGTCATTACAATCCGCAGAATCCTTATGCCGGCCGTGATCCGCGCCTGGATCTGACCATTGTCCACGACGGCAGCGCCAACGCCGCCGCCACAGGCAAGGTCGTGAACATCTACTATGATCCGGTGAAGAAGAATTATCCTGCGACGAAACTCAGCGGAACCAATGTGGCGTTCGGAATAGATTGGGGCTCAAAGGATAACGGCACGCAGGGATATTCAAGTACCGGCTATTATTGCAAGAAATACTGGGATGGCAAGTTCGGTACGAAAAGCACCAGCCACTATCATATCGATCCTATCGTCAGAGTCGCTGAGCTTTACCTGAACTATGCGGAGGCGGTCAACGAGGCCTACGGCCCGAACGGTACCGCCGGTGGATTGGATCTCACCGCCGTGCAGGCCGTCAACGTCATCAGGAACCGTGTCGGCCAGCCTGACGTGCAGGACAAGTACACCGCTGACAAGAACAGCTTCCGCGAGAGGATCCGCAACGAGCGCGGCATCGAGCTGGCGTTTGAGGGACATCACTACTACTATGACATCAGAAGATGGAAGACCGCTCCGGAAATGATGAGCGGCACCCTCTACGGAATGTATGTCGAGAGCATCGCCAAGAGCGCTGAATATCCTATCGGAAGGAAGTTCGAGGTCCGCCCGATTCCGAACAACCGCCAGTGCGTCTGGAAGGACTATATGTACTACCTTCCTTTCCCTGACTCGGAGGCTTACAAACTCAAGAATTTTGTGAACTGGACCTGGAAGTAATTAACACGACACAAGAATGAAAGCATCAAAATATATTATCTCAGTCCTTGCCGCGGCCGTGGCGTGCGTCGAGATGTCGGCGGCCGTCCCGGAGAAAAAGGACACTGTCATCACCTATCCGTGGGGACAGAAGCTGACCTACTGGCAGACAACCGGCAGCGGACTTACCGTGAATATCCCTAAGCTGGAGACCAAGGTCGCCGGAGATCTTAGGAACAGTATGACCGGAGTCATTCCGGGAATGGATGTCAGGGAGCTGGCCGGTGGCTTCGAACCGTCCGGATACGCGATGTACACGATGAACAACAGCCACATCCAACTGACGATGAGGGGCAACACCGACCTGATGTGTATCGTGAACGATATGCACATCCCGTTCAGCGAGCTCTTGCTGGATCCTAACCAGATCGAGTCGATAACGGTTCTTACGGATGTCGTGGACAGGGCCAAGTACGGTCCACTGGCCACAAACGGCGCCCTTCTCATACGTACCAAGCAGGGTGGATACAACACTCCGATGCGCATCCACGTCAATATGGAGAGTGGCATCAGTATGGCAGGCCGTGTGCCGGAATGGGTGAACGGTGTTGAATATGCTCAGTTGAACAATGCGGCCAGGGCCGCCAGCGGCTATGACGAGCTGTATTCACCTGAGGCGATCGAAGGGTTCACGAAGAATGATCCGTACGATCTTCTTTATCCTAACGTGGACTATAAGTCTCTGATGTACAAGAACTCCTATCCTCTGTCAAGGGCAGGTGTAAACTTCTATGGCGGTGGAAACAATGTTCGGTACAACTTCGCTCTCAACGGTCTTTATTCCGGAGACCTTATAAAGGACGGGGCTACGTCTGACTACAGTCGTTTCAACATCTCCGCCGGTATGGCCGCGAAGATCGGACGCTACATCGAGGTATCCGTGGACTTCACGTCCCTTCTCTCGTTCCAGCGTTACGGCAGGACATCGTGGAACTCATACCGGATTGTCCCTTCCGTGGCCTATCCTTTGGTCCTCGGTACAGCCACCGGTGATGAGGAGACAGGTGAGACCAAGGGAACGACAGTCTATGGAGTTTCCAGAACATTCCCGGACAACTACTACGCGCTTCAGAAGGAGGGCGGTTTCAGGACCCACAGGATGAGGACCGGACTTTTCAACACGGCTTTGGACATCGACCTTTCCTGGCTGCTTGACGGACTTCATTCCAGAACCGGTTTCTCCAACTCCTCTTTCGTGCAGACCACGATCGGCAAGAACAACGATTACCTCGCTTACTATTGGACACAGGAGTCTGGCAAGGGTGAGATTTCCAGCCACCGTGGAACGAAGGCCACCGGAAAGGGAACGTATGACAATTATTCCGTGCAGGCTCTCGGAATGTACGAGAGACTGTCCTACGACAAGCGTTTCGGAATGCACAACATCGCCGCCGGAGCGACATTCACGCTGAACAGCACGTCGAACAAGGCTTCGACCTGGTACCAAAGGCAGATGTACGGCATCGCCGACATCTCATATTCATACGCTGACAAGTACATCGCTGAGTTTGTCGCTGAGTACGCCGGCACGCACACCCTGAACAGAGCCCACAGGTTCGGTTTCTTCCCGACCGCCGGTCTCGCTTGGGTGGCCTCCAACGAGGGCTTCCTGAAGAGCGTGTCCTGGATCGACAATCTCAAGCTCCGCGCCCAGGCAGGAATCATCGGTCAGACCTCATTGTTTGACGTTCCATACCTCTACCGTGGTGTCTATTCATTCGCAAGCTCGATGTACTATGGCCCTAACGACAAGCAGGACTGCTGGTTCGGCGGCACTGCCAACTGGGTTTCACAGAAGACCACCATCACCAGGGTGCCTAACGAGGATCTCTCCTGGGCCAAGATCTATCAGGTTGACGCTGGACTTGACTTCGATTTCCTGAATATGTTCTCGTTCAACACGAACTTCTTCTACCGTAAGATAGACGGCATCATCGCCAACACCACGTCCGTGACTCCTGGCGTGTTCGGATTGTCCGGAATGCCGATGTACGAGAACTTCACAGCCGTCTCCATCCGTGGTGTGGACGGGACTTTGAACTATGCCCAGAAATTCGGCGACTTCAGGGTTTCCGCCGGTGTCAGCGCGCAGACATATATCCAGAAGAACGACAAGGTGGTCGAGGACAACTATCTTTATGACTACCAGAAGACTACAGGTCTCAACTCCGACGCCATCTGGGGCTTCAGGTGCATCGGCAAGTTCACCGATGAGTCACAGCTCGCGACTGTCCCTGCATATTCATCGGATGTCGCGATCGGCGACCTGATGTATGAGGACGTGAACAATGACGGTAAGATAGATGTCAACGACCGGGTGGTCATAGGACATTCCAACCCTCGACTGTTCTATCAGGTGAATCTGGGATTCGCCTGGAAGAATCTGGAGGTCAGCGTGATCGGATCGGGCCGCGCATTCTTCAAGACCGCTATGACAAATGATTATTTCTGGAACGGAACTGGTGACGGAAACTACTCCGCATTCGTCAGGGACAACATCGGAGGAGACTATCCTCGTCTTGCGTATGTGAAGGATGAGAATAATTTCATTTCCTCTGAGTTCTGGCTCAGGGACGGAGGATGGTTCAAGATCCAGGATGTCGAGATAGCCTACACTCTTCCTTTGAGAAACAAGGCCATCAAGAGCGTCCGCTTCTCTGTCAAGGGACAGAACCTCGCCACGATCTCGGGCATCAAGGATGTGGAGCCTGAGTACATCAACTCCGGCGTGAGCTCATACCCATTGATGAAGACCATCACCGGTGGCATCAAACTGAACTTTTAACGGATAAACTGCAATCAAGATTATGAAAATCAAAAACACCATATTCGGTCTTATGGTAGCGGCTGTTCTTGCTGGAGGCTGTTCCTTCCTTGACCCGCTTCCTGACGGAAGTTACAACGACGAGAATTTCGGTGACTATCCGGAGCTGCTCAGAGGCTTTGTGGACAAGGCTTACGCCGATTATTTCCCGTATGTCTATTACAGCACGTATTGCGCGGGGCTTGCCGCGACCACCGATGACGCTCTCTACCGTTCGGAGACGGCGACTTGGAGATCTTTCTCCAAAGGCAACGCCAGGATGGGCAGCAACCCTTTCGCCGCCAAATGGAACAATGACTACACAGCCATCAACTATCTGAATCTTTTCCTTAAGGACAATGTCGGCTACAACACACGTTATCTCGTCGATTTCGAGGCGGACAGGGTTTACAGAAAGTGCCAGCAGGGAAGTGCCTTCGGCCTCAGGGCCTGGTTCCATTTCGACCTGCTCCGCACGTTCGCGGGCAAGGGAGTTGACGGGAATATGTGGGGTGTCCCTCTTATGCTGACTCCTTCCGAGGCGGGAAAGATGGACAACAGCTCCGTGCGCAGGGCCACTGTGGACGAGTGCGTCGAGCAGATCCTGAAAGACTGCGACTCCGCCTATGTTTATCTGCCGTACAACAACAGGGACTATCCGGGTGATCCTACCCAGAGCCCTCAGATCACTGGCGCCATCCGTTACCGTACTATGGATCAGGTCATTGTCGATGGCCTGAGGGCTATGGTCTATCTTTTCTGGGCAAGCCCGTCGTTCAATCCTTCGAATGATATGACACGGTACGAGAACGCCGCTAAGTACGCCGCCAAGGTTATGAGGCATAAGCTTGAGGTGGAAAGCACTCTCGCAGGCGGTTTCGATCCGCTGAAAGGTTTCCGTTGGGACAACACCAACAGCGCGGAGATCATCTGGTGCTCGACTTTCTCCACAAGCACCGCCACGGAGGTGGCCTTCTATCCGAGAGAGTTCGGTGGGAACGCGTACATCGCTCCAAGCCAGGACCTTGTGGACGCTTTCCCGATGAAGAACGGTTATCCTATCACGGACAGCCGCAGCGGCTACGACCCTAAGAATCCTTACAAGGACAGGGATCCGAGGTTCTATTCCTCTATCTATTACGATGGAGCCCAGGTGATCCGCGACCTCAACGGTGAGAAGATGTATACATTTGAGATAAAGGAAGGCGGTAAGGATGCCCCGGGAGGTACCAACGTGTCCCCGACATCATATTACATAAGGAAATTCCTCTACAATGGTTGGAACAGGTCCGACGAGAAGGTCGAGGCCGGCTACCGTTGCGTCCATATGATGAACTGGACCCATATGTGCCTGATTTTCGCCGAGGCGGCCAACAAGGTGGTCGGGCCTTTGGATGAGACGACATTCGGTTACTCGGCCAAGCAGGCGATCAAGTGGCTTCGCGGCCGTCCTTCAAATGATGGTGTGGCCGGTGTCGGCGCGATGGAGGATCCTTACCTTGACGAATGCGCCGCCGCCGGAGCCGGCAGGTTCGAGGAGCTGGTCAAGAACGAGTGGCGTGTGGAAACCTGCTTCGAGGGAGACCGCTACTACAACCTCAGGCGTTGGGCGAAGAGTGTTGATGACGTGAACGTGGCCATCCACGGAGCCAAGATCTCTGCGGAAGGGGAGTATCAGTTCGACAACGTCGTGGAAACCTTGAAGTTTCCTTCGCTTTGGGCTCCTATTCCTTACACTGACATCAGAAGGTGCGCCAACCTTGTGCAGAACGAGGGTTGGGAAACCTGGAGATAATCATTAAATTTGGAGAGAAATGAAAATGAATATGAAAAAATTGGTTTTGTCCGCTCTTGCGCCGCTCCTGCTGGCCGGATGCTACAAGGACTACACCTTGGACTACGACTACACGGCGGCCTACATCGCGTACCAGTACGATCTCAGGACATTCGTCATCGGTGAGGAAGGGAAATTCGACTTCACCGTGGCACTTGCCGGAACCGCCAAAAACAACGAGGACAGAAAGGTCGATGTGGAACTCAGGAACGAACTGCTTTCCGAGGATCTCTCGCAGTACACCACGGCGTTCGGTGTCACAAGTTTCAACGCCCTTGACGGATTGAACGGCAGGGGAGCCTTCGGTGACCTTAGCCAGAGATATGTCACGGAAGGGGTGAGCGGCCTGACGGAACTCACACCGCTGCCTTCTGAATATTACACTGTCGATGGTCTGGACAAGATGGTCATCAAGAAGGGACGGCACACCGCAGCGGTCTCCATCAAGGCCACAGCCGCCATCGAGGAGGACGCGAACGCGTTCAAGCCTTACTACGCCCTCGGCTTCAAGCTGAACAAGGCGGATGTGGACTCAGTCCTCTGCGAGAAGAGTTTCGAGATCATCGTCGTGAAGTGCGAGAACAAGTTCTTCGGAAACTGGTATCACGGCGGAAAGACCATCGTGAAGGACGATGAGAACGGCAATGTCATCTCCGAGGATGTGTACGATCTTGTGCTCCCTCAGGCTGACTCCAAGGTCTATTCTCTGACGACTGTTGACGCCTCGACGGTTATGACCGACAAGATCGGTCTGGACGCCGGCAAGCTTCTGCTCAAGTTCAACGGCAACGACATCACCGTCACCTCTGCCGACGGCTCGAAGGATATCAAGCCTATCGCCGACCAGCCGAGCGTCTATAATGATGCCAAGCTCTTGCAGGACAGGAAATTGACACTGAACTACAGCTTTTCCAATGGTGACGGGACCACAACCTACATCACCGACTACCTACAGTTCCGCAACAGGATCCGCGACGGAATCAACGAATGGCAGGACGAGAATGAAAAGAATTATGAATAGATTTTTACTGAATATCTTAGCGGCCCTGGTGTTAAGCCAGGGCTTTGCGGTTGCGCAGTCCGACCTGCGTCTGGTCGGCGAGAACGGTCAGAAGTTCACCCCTCTTGCTGGCGCCACCACCAAAGTGAATGGAAACACTGTCGAGGTCAGCTCCAAGGGTGGCAGCTCCGGCATCAGGTTCTACACTGATCTGGATGTCTCTGAATATGCCTCCCTCAGGTTCAAGCTCACCAACAAGAGGAACTCGTTTCTGGTGATGGCTGTCCAGATCCAGGACACGGTCTATAATTCCAACAACAATAAGCAGGAGAAAGGGGCGATGAGCGACCGTCTGCTCATATTTCCGAACGAGACCCGCGAGGTGGTGATCCCGCTTCCGGCCAAACTTCCGTACCCGGAGATCTACAACGGGTTCAAGGGACTGCGCAACACCCCGTATTCCATTGACGAGCATTATTCGTACAGCGTCGATCTTTCATCGGTCAAGATGATAAAGATCAGCGCCTTCAAGCACGCTGACGGAGCGGATTACTCCATAACTGACTTGCGGTTCGCAACAGGTGAGAAGTCAAAGCTTGCCCCTTGGATGACTTGGGACGGGTCCCGCTTCTTCCCGTTCGTGGACAGGTACGGCCAGTTCAAGCACAAGGATTGGCCGGGCAAGACCCACAGCGACGAGGACCTGCGCAAGGCCTGGGAAAAGGAGGAAGAATATCTCCGAGCCCATACCGGAGCCGGTGACTGGTCCCGTTACGGCGGCTGGAAGAAAGGCCCTCGCTTTGAGGCCACCGGCCATTTCCGGGTCCAGAAGGTGAACGGCAAATGGTGGATGATCGACCCGGAGGGCTATCTCTTCTGGTCGCACGGAGTCGTCCGCGTCACCACCTCCACCGGAATCACCCCGTTGGACGGCAGGAAGGAATATTTCGAGGACCTGCCGGAGAAAGGGACCAAAATGGGCCATTTCTATGAGACATATGACGCTCTCCTCAAGCCTTACTACACGGTCCGTGGAATCCAGGAGACTTACGATTACTCCTCAGCCAACGCCTACAGGAAGTATGGCGAGGACTACAAGAATGTCTTCGCTGACCTGGCGCACAGAAGGCTCCGCAGCTGGGGACTGAACACGATCGCCAACTCCTCGGACAAGGACATCTGCCTGATGGACAGGACGGTTTACACCGACCGCATCGAGATCTCCTCCCCGATCATCGAGGGCACTGGCGGCTCGTGGTGGAAGTTTATGGATCCGTTCAACGATGGCTTCGCCGAGTCGGTGCGCTCCCAGCTGATCGCCCGCAAAAGGCAGCTGGAGGATCCTTGGTGTCTCGGCTATTTCGTGGACAACGAGATAAAATGGGGTGACACTGAATATCTTGCCACCTGCACGATTATGGCTCCGGCCACCCAGAAGGCGAAGATCGCTATGGTTGACTGGCTCAAAGGACGCTATCAGGATATTCAGAGACTCAATGAGGCTTGGAAGACATCCTTCGCTTCGTGGGACGCTTTGCTTGAGAACAGGAACAAGGTTCCGGCTTCGGCGAAGAAGGATCTGAAAGAGTTCAACGTGAAGATCATCGAGGCGTATTTCAGCACGGTCAGGAAAGTGTTCAAGGAAGTGGCTCCGGATGTGCTTTATCTGGGATGCCGTTTCTCCGGTTCGAACGCCGATGTGCTCAACATAGCCGCGAAGTACTGTGATGTCCTGAGTTACAACATCTATCGTCCGGATCTGTACGACTTCTCTCTGCCGGAGGGCATCGACAAGCCGGTGATGATCGGTGAGTTCCATTTCGGGGCTATGGACCGTGGAATGTTCCATCCGGGACTTATCTACACCCGCAACCAGAACGAGCGCGCGGATATGTACTACCGCTATGTGAAGTCCGCTATGGAGCATCCGAATGTCATCGGAACGCACTGGCACCAGTTCTCCGACCAGGCCTGCACCGGCCGTTTCGACGGGGAGAACTATCAGGTCGGTTTCACGGACATCTGCGACTCGCCGTACTACGAGACCGTTGACAAGGTCCGTGAGGTTGGCTATGATATGTATGCGATACGTTCGGGCCGGAAGAACGCCGACGCTCCGGTCTATGTGGACGCGGCCACGCTTGGAGTGTACGGAAAGGCTGGTGAGGTTCCCGGACATCCATATTCAAGGCTTGATCCTGAGAAATATGGCATCAAGGGTTCTCTGGCCGCGAAGTGCCTCCAGTCAACGGGTGTGTTCGTCGTGTTCAACACAGACAGCAAATCCCTGTCATTGAAGTGGGAGACATCGCCTTTGAGGGTTGTCGGAGTGAACACCGGGGCCAATGCCCAGAAAGGTCTGGATCTTTACATCAAGCGTGACGGACGTTGGGTGTTCGCCGCCGTCGGGTCTCCGAATATGTCCGGGGACTGCGTCCATCACGAAAGGAAGATCATTTCCTCTATGCCTGAGGGAAACAAGGAATGTCTGCTGTACCTGCCTCTTTTTGACTCGGTTGAGTCGCTTGAGATCGGTGTGGATCCCGGCAGCTCGATCACCGCGTCGCCTAATCCTTTCGCCCACAAGATTGTATTTCTGGGCTCCAGCATAACACACGGTTCGGCGGCAAGCCGGGCCGGGATGAGCTACGTGGCAAGGTACGGCCGTGACAACGGACTGTACTGCCTCAATCTTGGATTCAGCGGCCAGGCCAAGCTTCAGGAATATTGGGCCAGGGTGGCCGCCGACATCGATGCTGATGCCTTCGTGTTCGACCAGTTCTCGAATCCTTCCGCGAAGGTGATCGACGAATCGTTCGACCGCTTTGTGGACATCATCCGTGAGGCTCATCCGGAGACTCCGCTGATCTTCCTTCAGACAATCCGCCGGGAAAGGCGTAATTTCAACGAGGAGGCGGACGCTTATGAGGCCGCCAAGCAGAAGGCTGGCGAGGACAAGGTCAGAGCCAGGATGAAGACCGACAAGAACATCTATTTCATTCCTTCGGACGGCTTCCTCGGCGATGACAGCATCGGTACCGCCGACGGCACGCATCCTACGGATGTCGGCTTTTCCCGCATTCTGGAGAAGATGTCTCCGAAGCTGAACAAGATTCTGAGGAAGTATATTCGTTAAGCCTTTATGAGACGCGTACTTGCATATTCATTGATCCTGCTGGCCCTTGTCTCGTGCGGGACCGGCAGGAAGGCTGCCGTGGCTGACTCCAAGGAGGCGGCTTCGGTTCAGATGAGGGTCGGCTCCTACAACCTGTGGAGGCCGGGGCCCCGGGATGACGGTTACGACTGGAGTGTCAGGAAGTTCCGTCTGGCCAAGACCATCGCCGACATCGGTTTCGATGTGTTCGGGGTGCAGGAGTTCGACACCGTGATCCAGAATGATCTGCCGGCTCTTGTGGCGAAGGAGGGCGGTAACTATGAATGGTTCATATTCAGTCCTTACAACAAGGAAGGGGGAGTCGGCCCGAAGGCGCAGGGAATCGTTTATCGCAAGGATCGCTTCACAATGCTGGAGAGCCATCATTTCTGGCTGTCTCCGACTCCGGACGTGAAGAGCAAGGGTTGGGATGAGAAGAAATATACCCGGGGAGCCTGCTGCGCCATATTCAAGGAAAATGCGACAGGACTGCGTTTCTTCCTGATGATGAGCCATATGCCATTGGGAAAGGAGGCCAACGCCAATGTCGCCCCGATCATCCTTGAGCGGGCGAAGGAATATAACCCCGAGGACCTTCCGTCGTTCTTTGTGGGCGACCTTAACACAAGGGAATGGACCAAGTCTTCGGAATTGTTCCGCACTTATTGGAACGACACCTTCCTGACCGTTCCGGCTGATGTCCGCAAAGGCTCCGTCGGGACTTTCAACAAGCGGGGGGAGAACGAGGATATGAACGCCGCTCCGAGGATTGACTACATCTATTATCGTGGGGAAGGGGTCAAGCCTCTTGGCTACACCTGCGACAACAGAAGGTACGAAGGGTACTATCCTTCAGATCATTGCCCGATCTACGCTGATTTCATTGTGGCTTCGCCTTTGGTCTCGCCGGAAGGCCGGTAAATGATTGGAAATGAGATTCACGCTTGGCACATATAACCT
>CAVCRL010000004.1:0-41814 GCA_963604455.1 Lachnospiraceae bacterium
GAATGTAACAGATTCCAAGCAGAGCGGAGACACATGTGGATGACATTTCAAGCCATGAAAAATTCTCTACCAACATCGTTATTCCCCAGATCGATCTCCCGAAGAAGACAACCAGCATGGTGATGACCGCGATCTTCTGGAGCGGCATGCGATGGATGAGCCCCAGAACCGACAGCCCGTAGCTTCCTGCGATATAAAACGCCATGGCGATACATATTGTAATCAAATATGGCAGCCAGGCCCCATGCGCGGCTATCTCATCCATTATCCCGTTTATCCCATAGATGTTGAACACAGTCTCAAGGCAAAACAGGCAGGCCAGATGCCCCGCCCCGATCACAAAATGCAAAATCACTCCAAACAAAACCAATTTTCTCATACAACAGATTCTTTATGAATATTACAATGTCTCTTTTATGAATATAATCATACCAACTCAACCTTGGAGAACGAATGCAAATTTACACGGAAACCCCATTCACTCCACCTATACCGTATGGACAAAGCATGTCCCTTAACCTCCTGATTCTTAGTGTTTACTACACGAAGGACGTGGACATCTCACATCCTCTCTCCACGCGTCCATCTGCGGCGACACTTGACGACATAATCGTTCCTTGGAATGTCAGCGATTTTGGATTCTTGAGGAGCTGACATGTCGATCCGGACTGACAACGTGATCATGGACTGACAATGACTGCCAATGGGAGAGTGGTGAGGAAAAGGGATGTGACTGCCAAATTGACATATTCGTGGGAATGGCATAACATTCGTTAATACTCTTGGCGTCCGGCTTCGGAAGAGACCGGGCGAAGAACAAGAATAATAGGAGATAAAGAATATGGGAAAAATTATTGGTATCGACCTTGGAACCACGAATTCGTGTGTTGCGGTCATGGAAGGCAACCAGCCTACCGTCATAATCAACAACGAGGGTGAAAGAACCACCCCTTCAGTAGTCGCCTTTACCGATGGCGGTGAAAGAAAGATCGGTAACCCTGCGAAGCGTCAGGCCATCACGAACCCTCAGAACACAGTCTTCTCCATCAAGAGATTTATGGGTGAGACTTACGATCAGGTTCAGAAGGAGATCGCCAGAGTGCCTTACAAGGTTGTAAGAGGTGAGAACAACACTCCGCGTGTTGACATCAACGGCAAGCTCTATTCACCTCAGGAGATTTCAGCGATGATTCTCCAGAAGATGAAGAAGACCGCCGAGGACTACCTCCGTCAGGAAGTCACCGAGGCTGTCATAACAGTTCCTGCCTACTTCTCTGACTCACAGCGTCAGGCCACAAAGGAAGCCGGCAAGATCGCCGGACTCGATGTCAAGAGAATCATCAACGAGCCTACGGCCGCAGCCCTGGCTTATGGTCTTGACAAGAAGAACAAGGACATGAAGGTCGCTGTGTATGACCTTGGTGGTGGTACATTCGATATTTCCATCCTTGAGCTCGGTGGCGGTGTGTTCGAAGTCAAGTCAACCAACGGTGACACACACCTTGGAGGTGATGACTTCGATCAGGAGATCATCAACTGGCTTGCACAGGAATTCGCTTCTGAGAACGGCGGAATCGACCTGAAGAAAGACCCTATGGCACTTCAGAGATTGAAGGAAGCCGCCGAGAAGGCCAAGATCGAGCTGTCCAACCAGACATCGACCGAGATCAACCTGCCTTACATCATGCCGGTTGACGGAATTCCTAAGCACCTTGTAAAGACTCTTACCAGAGCCAAGTTCGAGCAGCTTTGCGACAACCTCTTCCAGAGGTCTATCGAGCCTTGCCGTCAGGCACTCAAGGACGCCGGTCTGAACGCTTCCGACATTGACGAGGTTCTTCTCGTGGGCGGTTCAACACGTATCCCTAAGGTACAGGAACTTGTCAAGGAGTTCTTCGGCAAGGAGCCTAACAGGAGTGTCAACCCTGACGAGGTCGTTGCCATCGGCGCGTCAATCCAGGGTGGTGTGCTCGCAGGTGATGTGAAGGATGTGCTTCTGCTTGATGTCACTCCGCTGTCACTCGGTATCGAGACTCTCGGTGGTGTGATGACAAAGCTCATCGAGTCCAACACGACCATCCCTACCCACAAGTCTCAGGTGTTCTCCACCGCGGCTGACAACCAGCCTTCTGTAGAGATCCACGTGCTTCAGGGTGAGCGCCCTATGGCGAAGGACAACAAGGAGATCGGTCTCTTCCATCTGGACGGAATCGCTCCGGCTCCGAGGGGAATACCTCAGATCGAGGTTACCTTCGACATCGACGCCAACGGTATCCTGAACGTGTCCGCCAAGGACAAGGCTACCGGCAAGGAGCAGAACATCAGGATCGAGGCTTCATCAGGTCTGTCTGACGATGAGATCCAGAGGATGCGTGACGAGGCGAAGGCCAACGAGGCAGCCGACAAGGAGGCCAAGGAGAAGGTTGACAAGATCAACAACGCCGACGCTCTCTGCTTCCAGTCCGACAAGAACCTGAAGGACTACGGCGACAAGATTCCTGCTGACAAGAAGTCAGCCATCGAGTCTGCCCTCGGCTCCCTCAAGGAGGCTGTCAAGAATCAGAACATCTCTGACATCGACCGCTACACCGAGGAACTCACGAAGGCTTGGAACGCCGCCTCAGAGGATATGAACCGCGCCGCTCAGGCCGGTGCCCAGCAGGGACCTCAGAACCCTTATGGCCCGCAGGCCGGTCCACAGGGTCCACAGAACGGTCCGGACGATCAAGGCCCAGACGAGCAGTAATATGAATATGTAAAAAGGAGCGACCGAAAGGCCGCTCCTTTTTTTTGTGGATGTCGCTTCCCACGAAACCTACTTTACCATCTTGGACAACAATTTCTTAGGGTAGTTCGTGCAGATGGCTTTCATAGATGAGGCGTAGGAGATGTAGTAGTTCATCGTGGCGTCGTCATCGGCGTTGAACACGCTGAACGCTATCTTGGCTTTGGTGAATTCCTCGACCGTGCGCTCTCCGCCGCCCTGTTTCATAAACTCTGTGGACAGGTTAGCCCATTTGTAACCCTTCACAAGGAACTCCGATGCCGGTTTGTTCGCCATCCAGGCGATGTTGACACCCGCCGCCGTGGCAAAAGAATATGACGAAGACATCACCTTGTCGTTGGCCGTGCAGATGAACTCCACGAAATTCCTGGCTTTCTTTGCCTTGATGATCTCGCAGGCTTTCTCACAGGCTTTGATCGGGTACTCTGGCTTTCCGATGATGTTCTTGATGTCAACCCAGAGTCTCGTGCTGCTGCCTTTCTTCATAACCTCATCGAGAAACATTCCGAAGTCCGGAAGCGTCTCTCCGTTCGTCAGATTTCCGGCGGCCCTGAGCTGGTCCAGCGTGGCTTCCCACGGATGAAGGCCGTTGATCTTGTTGTCGTCGTCAGCGTGCGCCACCACAAGATTGTCGTCCTTTGTCCAATAGATGTCGCATTCGCAGGCGTAGCACCCGAGGCTCATCGTATAGCGTAACGCCGCCATCGAATTGTCCGGATAAGCTGTTCCCGCCTCCGAGGATCCACCCCTGTGCGCGACAACGATGTTCCCGCACTCTTCCGGCTTGTCAACAACCTCTCCTGGTGTGTCCGGACCGTCCGGCCAGACAGGACCGGGCTCCCGCCCCTCTTTCCCGCAGGAAAGAAGGCACAGGAGTCCGCTGACTAAAAATACTGATACAGATCTGATTGTCATATCCGTTATTGTTTATAGTTCTTCACACAACGGAACGATTGGATGGCCTGTCCGTTGTCGATGTTGGTTATCTCCGCGCAGGTCGTGTTGTTGTCCCACAACATCATAAGCCGGAACGGCGCACTGTCGGAAAAGAACAACGGAATCCATTGCTGGATGTGGTTCTTGTAGCCTTGATAACCTTGTGTCATATATCTAAGTCCGAGAGGGAATGACTCAAACCCGAAATCATCGGCGCCGTCGGAGATTGCCTTGCTTGTCCAATACTTCTTGTTCCTCAACCAAGGAGCGAGATTCTCGATGCCGCGAGGAGGCACGCCGGTGGTCTTGCCGTTGACATTGGAGAGATGCTTGTAGGTGATCTGGTCTTCACGTATCGGGTATGTGTGCCCGGCTGAGGCCTTGCAGGCGGCGTAGGCGATGTCGAGCCAGTCGGACGTGTTGGCTATGTGCCATCCGTAAGGGCATATTCCCTGAACCTGCATCTTCAATGTAGGGTGGGCCTGCTCGTCCGCCGTGTTGTCGCCGGAGAATGTGCCGGCCTTGGTGTGGTTGAGATATTCAATGACATATTTGTCCCCGACCGCGTCCGTGATCTCGCATCCTGCCGTCCAGCCGACAGGCAGTTTCTCGCGGCGGGCGAATCCTATGCCGTTGGTCGGAATGCCGGTCAAGATCTCCGAGAAAGCGTAGATCCTTCCGTGCTCGTCGGTTCCTTCGAGCTGTCCGCCGATCTCAGTGCATTCGTAGGCCATATTCAGTTTCGGATCATTCCAGGATGACGGGAACGATTCGGCAGGGTAGCCGCCGGTAGGTTTGTTGTAAGGTACCTGGATCATCGGTGATCCGAGTTTCGGAGTGATGTCGCCTCCGTTCCAGCGCATATTCTCGACCATCCACACTTTCATCGAACCGTCTCTGGCGATGAAGGCCTTGGTCTTGTACTTGGCCACTTCGGAATCCGGCATACAGTTCGGAGTGGTGACTCTTTCCCATTTCCAGGTTAGGGTGTTGAAGTTGACTGAAAGCGAACGGAGGCCATCGATGTCTATCTCAGGGCCCGCAGGCAGGGCAGAGGATGAACTCTCTACCTGAATCACTTCACCGTTGCCGCCGAGGACATAGCACGGATATGCAAGCGTGCGGGAATCCCTGTTGAATATGATGGCGTTATGACCGTCGGAGGACTTCGAGAAATATGCTTTGGCGCTATAGACACCCTTCTCTACCTTGTTCATCTGCAGGGATTTCTCTATCGTGAGTCCGGTTGAGGCTCCGTACATAAAGTAATAGTCATCCGCGGCGATCTGGGTCACAGGAATATCCAGATATGCGAGACTTGTCTCGGCGGAACCGACCGTGATGCGAAACACAGCGTTCCTGGCGTTCGTCTTGTCGGTCCATTTCGAGGCCGTAAGCCTTACCTTGCCTGATTCCGCGGCGTCCCAACTCAACCAATCCTTGCTTTCTCCCTCGTATGAGGCTGAGAATGAATATTCATCACCCATATTTGTCGTGTAGGTGATTGCTGTTTCTCCGCCTTCCGCGAGGAATTCGATGTCTTTGGTCTCGGATGAGACTTCTGCGTCGGCCTTGTCACCGAGCTGGGTGAACACGAACGGTTGCTCGGTGCCGTCGGCGGCCTTGATGGTCAGAGTGAAGGTCCTTTTATATTCAGGATTGGCTTTCACCTTGACCTCCAGTCCTTTGCCGGTGACGGTTCTGGAGTCGCCCTCGAATGTGCCTTTGAACTCCTCGGAGATTTCGGCGACATCCACCTCGGCGCATTTCTTCGGATCATCGACGGTGAAGTCCCAGGAGAGGCCGTTGATCTTGTCTCCTTGCACGATGGTGACAATGGCGCGGTAGGTGTCCTCGCCTTCCTCTGTCAAACCGTCGGAGTTGAACACCGGAATATCCTTGGACAGGGAGATCCTTGTGGCGGAGTCGATCTCGGAAGGATCGACCTTATCCCCGCAACCTGACAAAACCAACGCTGCCAGAGCGGCGGAAAGGAATATGTTCTTGAATTTCATTGTGATAGTCATTTGTTTTAAGATCAATTAGTTCCAACCTTCTGTCTGGTTAAGCTTGTGGTTCTTGTTCCTTGCCGACTGGGAGATAGGCCATAGGAGAATGTTAGGGTTGCTCTCTTTCTTGGCGAGCAGCTCAGGATTATAGTCCCAGATCTTGTCCAGACGGATGAGCGGCCACCAGATCACTCCTTCGGCAGGGAACTCAAGGAAATATTCATTGATGAGGGCTTCCAGCACCGCGTCCCTTGTGGCCGTCTTGTAGAAGTCGCCGACCCCGTAGGCCCTTTGCGCTATGATGTTCAGCGACGCGAGCGCTCCGGTGTAGTCTTTCTTGTAGTATTTCAGCTCTGCGTCCATCATCACGGCGTAGGCGTAGCGGTAGTAGATAAGGTCGCAGTCGTTGACCACAGGCTGTTTGGACATATCCCCCAGAAACTTGTTCGGCCACGTCAGTTTTTGTCCCGAGGCTCCGTATTCACCTTCTCCAAGGTTGCAGGCGACCCTCCGGTCGTTGTGCTCGGTCTTGCTTCTGTTCAGCACATCCATAAACTTTGGGGAATAACACCACCATTGCGTGGAACTTACGGGCACCGGATTGTTGCGGTACTGCGGAGCGATGTAGTTGGACGGGTGGTAGAAGTAAACATAGTATCCTCCTGTCCGTTTTTCCTTCTGGTCATTGAGAAGCGCGAACACGATCTCGGAATTGACCTTGTTCGTGCGGCTGAACACGGCCGAATAGTCCTGAAGCAGTCTGCCGGAGGATATTCCTATGGCGGAAAGCGCTTCCGAGGCGAGGTCCAGGAATGAGTCGCCGCCGTTTTGCGTTGTGTACATCCAAAGACCATATTCGGCCTTCAGCATATTCACTGCGTCCGCTGTGGCGAAATACTTGTCGTTGCCGAGATACTGCGAGTTGGCCACGGCCGTCTCGATGTCCCTGCCGATCTGGGCATAGACTTCGGCCTTCGGCGCACGCTCAGGATAGGTCTCAGGCTGGCTTACGGATTCGATCGGAACCAGATTGAGAGGAACATCGCCCCAAAGCCTGGCTGCCCAGAAGTAGCAATATGCCCGCGCGAAGGCCGCCTGACCCACCGCGAAACCTTTTTCGGAGACGGTCATATTCACTTTCTCCGCGTACTTGAGCACGGCGTTAGCCTGGTCGATCGTGGTGTAAAGCCTTGACCAGGAGGTAGATGCCGTGGAGGCGTTCATCGTGCTTGTGCGGACCGTGATCATATCGTTGTCCTGAACCCTTGACTCAAGGCTTGGCCCCCACATATAGTCCCCGACGCGCGCCTCGCCCCAGTAGAACACGTTCGCATAGTCCTGGATGAAATTCGAGCGCATCCTTTCGTATATTCCGTATGAGGATTGGATGACGTCGGTGGAGGTGGTCCACATATTGCTGGCGGACAGCTTGTTGTCCTGCGTAATGTTCAGGTCTCCGTTGCAGGACAGCAGTGACAACGCTGATGAGACCGCCAGGAAATATTTCAATATATCTTTCATAATTAGAAGGTTATCTTGACGTTGAATAATATCTTGCGTGCGGTCGGCGCGAGGCTTGAGTTTCCGGCTGCTCCGATTGCCACAGAGGAATACATCGAGTCTCCGGCACCCGTGCCCATACCGGTCTCCGGGCTGATGGAACCGGACACTCCCGTCCAGTAGTAAAGCGTGTTGCCGGTCACACCTACGGTGAGTTTCTTGATCCAAAGGTTCTTCATCCATTTCTGAGGGAAGTCGTAGTAGATCGAGACATCACGGAGGCAAAGGTAATCGGCCTTCTCGACACTGAAGTCAGAGATTCTCGCGAAGTTCCTGTTGCCATAGTCCGGGTCGTTAGGGAAGAAGCGGGCGTATTTCGCGTCGCTGTCACCCGGGTAGCGCCAGCAGTCATAGACCATCTTGTCCAGATTGGAATTAGAGTTACCAAGAGTGTTCGAGAAGAAACGGGACTTCATATAGTTGAATATCGAATGTCCAAGGGCGTAGTCCAGGTATATGGACAACGACAGATTGCGGTATTTGAATGTGTTCATAATGCCACCGATCGAGTGTGGCATCACGTTTCCGAGGCAGTACATATCCTCGTCGTCGATCTGTTCCTTGCCGTCCGCCGTCCTCTTGGAGCCTGGGCGGTTGCACCACTCGTAGTCACCGGCATCCTTACGCCCGGCGATCGACTTCCCGTCCGATCTGCGGTAACCGTGCGACCTGCTGTCGTACAATGCCGATGCGGCCTCGGCGTCATTCTGGAGAATATGTGAGATCTTGTAGCCCCAGATGCGTCCCAGCGGCTCTCCGACCGCGGTGCCTCCAATCCTCTCTCCACTTTCCGACATTATGTAGCCACCGATTCTCCAGGCGTCATTGCCGTCAAGGTCGGTGTACTTGTACTCGTCCGGGAGCGACAGGACCTTGTTCTTGTTGAATGAATATGTGATGCCGGTCGTCCAGGAGAAATTCCTTGTCTGCACGTTCACGGACTGCAACTCGACCTCGAATCCGTAGAACTTCGCGCTGCCGACATTCGCCATCACGGAACCGAGCGA
The DNA here is from genome assembly GCA_963604455.1 of Lachnospiraceae bacterium. Classification (GTDB taxonomy): domain Bacteria; phylum Bacteroidota; class Bacteroidia; order Bacteroidales; family UBA932; genus Cryptobacteroides. The sequence continues at coordinate 8,298 of CAVCRL010000004.1, forward strand.
TCCGGTGTCCGGAAGGGTGATGCTGAACAGCATATTGTCGGTCCTCTTGTTGTAATAGTCCATCACGAGTCGGAGGCGGTCATTGAAGAACCCGAGGTCCAGACCGAGATCCAGCTGGGTGGTCGTCTCCCATTTCATTCCTTTGTTCTGCATCGTGGATGGAAGCAGGGTCGAATTGTCAGCGTACAGGGAGGACGAGAAGGCTCCATAGGTGTCGTAGAGGCCGATTCCGTTGTTGCCGGTCTGACCGTAGGACGCGCGGAACTTGAATGTGTTCATAACATTCCTGTCCACATTCCAGTAAGGCTCCTCCGAGATGATCCAGGCGAATGATCCGGCCGGGAAGAATCCCCATTTGTTCCCTTCGGCGAACTTGGACGATCCGTCGGCCCTGACTGTCGCCGACAGGATGTAGCGGTTGCCATAGTTGTAGTTCAACCGTCCGAAGTATGAGAGCAGAACCTGCCTGGTGTCCTGGTTGGACGCCTTGAAGTTTATTCCGGAATCAAGGATCGGCACCTTGTCGGAGACGGAGCCTGTGGCGCTCGCGTTGAGGTACCAGTACCTCCAGGACATATAGTCATAGCCGGCGGTGGCGCTGACGGAATGTTTTCCCAGAAATGTCTTGTCGTAACTCAGATAGGCCGTGAAAGAGTCTTTCAAGGTCTCGGTCCTTGTCTCGGTTGTGGCCCGGTCCGCGGAAATGTAGTTCGGAGTGTCTCCGACCTGGCCGCGGGCATAGTAGCTGCCACGGTAATGATCGTCAAAGACTGCGTACTGTGCGGTGGCCTTCAGCCCGTCGAGAATGCTCCAGACCAACCTGAAGTTGCCGCCGAACCGGTTCTGCGCCATCTCCCTGTCGTAGAACGACTTGTAGAAAGAGGCTGTCTGCTGGACCCTGTTCGTTCCACCTGTGGCCCATCTTCCGTCATCATAGAACCCACGGTGCGTCGGACTCATCATTATTCCTCGGCCAATGGCATCGAAATAGTTGTCCGTGAGCGGATTCTTGACTGATCTGGAGAAATCGAACGTGGTCGAGGCCTCCAGATTCCTTGTGATGTTGAAGGAGGTGTTCCCGTGCATCGTGAACAGCTTGTAGCCGCTCATCGCCACCATTCCGTCGTCCTGAAGGTAACTTGCGGACGCGGCGTACCTCATATTCTTGGAACCTCCGTTCACACCTATATATTCCTTATGCCACAGGGCGTTTGTGAACCATTCGCTCTGCCAGTCGGTGTCTTTGAAGGTCAGCACTTTCTCCGGATTGACCGGATCGTACATCCACTGCCATCCGTCCTTGAGCTCCTCGCCTTTTTCCATATACCTTGTCGAGAAGATGTCGGTGTCCTTGTTCCCGGTTCCGGCGGCGTTGGCTCCGTCCAGAATAAGCTGACCGTTAGGCCCTTGGGCTATCGCCGGACGGACGAAAGACAGGAATTCACGCGCGTTCATCAGGTTCCATTTACGGGAAGGGGATGACCATCCGACCTGCGCGTCGAACGTTATGCTTGGCTTCTCCCAGGAGTTGCCTTTCTTTGTGGTCACGAGGATGACACCATTGGAGGCCCTGGCGCCATAGATGCCGGCCGAGGCCGCGTCCTTCAGAACCTCTATGGACTCGATGTCGTTCGGATTCAAGTCGTTCATATCCCTCGTGACTCCGTCCACGATGACGATCGGGTCGTTGCTCAGGGTGATAGAGGAACCTCCTCGGATCAGGAATCGTGGCGCGTTCCCGGAGATCGCGTTGTTGGTGGCGACCCTAAGTCCGGTGACCTTGCCTTTCAGCGCGTCCCCGATGGTGGAGACCGGAGCGGCGTAGATGCTGTTGCCGTCCACTTTGGAGATGGCGGTGGTAAGGGTTTTCCTGGACTGTGTGCCGTAGCCGACAACCACCACGTCGTCAAGGACATTCGCGTCCTCGGAGATGGTCACATCAATCGTGGCCCGCCCCCTTACGCTCTCCTCGCGACTCCTGAAGCCGATGAATGAATATTCCAGCACGGCGTCCGGATTGACTTCTATTGAATATTTCCCGTCGAGGTCTGTCGTGGTGCCGGTTGTGGAACCCTTGACGAGGACTCCGGCTCCAGCCATCGGCTGACCGGAAGCGTCGGTTACAGTCCCTGTCACTTTGACGACTTTCCCTGATTTCGCAGCCGGCTGCACGTAGGTCAATATGACCGTGCTGCTGGTCATCTTGTAGCGGAATCCGGACACCTGATGTCCGAAAACGTCATCCAGGATCGATGCCAGGGATGCGTTCTTGGCGTTGATTCTGACGTTCCCCATCTCTTTCTGTGCCAGAGCGGACTCGTAGGAGAACAGGACTCCCGTCTTCTTGGTGAATTCCTCCGTGAAGGACTTCACTGTGGCGGACTTTACTGTCAGACTGAAACTGTAGGTCTTCCCGGTGTTTGTCTGTGCGGACGAACCAGGCGCGAAGCCCAGGCACGCGGCCAGCAAGACAGCGAGGAATCCCAGTCTAAAAAAGTTAGATTGTCTCATTGTTTTTGATTTATGTTTGGTATCAATTAGTTCTTGTCGTCTTGGTCACCGACTATTATGAGGCTGGCTCCGGTGAGTTCCCGCACAGCCTCCACGAGCTCCCGAATGTCCTCCGTACGCTTGTAGTTAAGGTTGTATTTCTTACTGGTGTCAACCTGTGACAGCGCCAACACCTTGATTCCGTACATTCTTTCGATGTGTTTTATGATCCCGGTCACCGAAACCTGCTGGAGGGTCACCTTGTTGTAACGCCGCACGATGTAAGGCTCAGCGTCCATCGCGGTGACCGAGATGTCACCGGTCTTGGTGTCGAACTCTGCCATCTGGTCAGGTGACAGTCTCACAAGTCCGGTTCCCTCAGGGCTTTGCAGGCGGACAGAGCCTCTTTCCAGAAGCACGGAGACTTTCCCGTCCGCCTCGTCGTTCCTGACGCAGAAAGCTGTTCCGAGCACCCTCACATCCATCGCTCCGGTCTTGACGATGAACGGGCGCGCCGTGTCCCGATGCACGTCGAAATATGCCTCTCCAGTCAGTCTCACGACACGCTCGGAACCGGCAGTGCCATACAATACGGAGGAATTGGCCGAAATCCAGACCTTGGTGCTGTCATCCAGCATTATGGCCGAAATGTCATCCGACACATTTGAATATGCGGTATATCCACTGATGTCATCCCCTCTGCCATCGATGTGAAGATATGTCCCGATCCCGACAATGAAAGCCGCGGCCACCGATGCCGCGAAGATCCATACGACTTTGAGTTTCCGGCGCTTACGCGAAGCGTTGCTTAATATTCCGTCATCTTCTGAATCTATCCTTGCGTTGAGGCGGGACAGCATCCTTTCTGTGTGCTCCTCCCCGTCCAGCGCGGCGGAAGCGTGGAACAAAGCCGACAAGGAGGCGAAATACTCCCTGTGTGCCTGACTTGTCTCCAGCCATCCGGCAAGAGTGGCTTTCTCGGCTTCGGTCGCCGCCCCGTTCAGATAGCGGTGTATGAGCCTTGCATATTCTTCGTTGATCTCCATTTTGCGATTGTATTAATTATGTCTGTCGTTTATTATACACACTTCCGGCTGAAAACACCTAGTCGGTTCCGTAATTATTTTCACGTGTTGATATTCAATGCTTTTTTTTGCCCGCAATGAGGCCGCAATCCGATTTAATTGACTATTTTTGCGGTCACCAAGGCTTATTTATGGAGCGAACAGACTTAATATCCGGAATACAAAAAGGCGACAGGGAGGCTTTCAACGATTTCTGCAAGGAGGAGTTGCCGGCCCTTATGTCCTACGCCAGGATATTCCTGCCGGACGAATGGGCCGATGATGCGGTCCAGGATGTGCTGTTCTCGTTCTGGCGGAACCGTGAGGGGGTGTCTGCCGACGCTTCGGTCCGTGGCTATCTTATGAAGGCCGTCTATAACAGGGCGATGTACTACCTTCGGAAGGAGAGGTTGTTGCGGCAGTACAAGGAGTGGAACGATGTGCGGATCGCCGTGCTCGGCCTTGAGGGAGCGGACCCGGAGCGTAATCCTGTCATCCGGAATCTCTTTGACGGAGACTTGAGAAAGAATCTTGAGGAAGCGATCGCTGGGTTGCCGCCCAAGTGCAGGGAAGTATTCAGGATGAGTTACATAGAGGATATTCCCAACAAGGACATCAGCGAGCGGCTCGGGGTCTCCCTCAGCACGGTGGAGAATCACATCTACTCCGCGTTGAAGCAGCTCCGTATGGTGCTGGCCAAGGACAAGGCCCTTCTGCTCTTCACCATTCTTCCTTACCTTGGCGAGCTGCTTGGCGGAATGTCCGACTGAAGAAGAATCATTATTTTATGAATATGTTTATGAATATGAAGGAATATGCCGTTTTGGCTTCTTTGCTGATTCCGGCGTCGCTGATGGCGCAGCCGGCCGTTTCAGGACAGTACACTTACACCGGAGCTCCCGTGAACCTGACGGAGCATACGTTCAAGAGTGACCATCTGCTCAAACTTCAGGGAGTCGAAAAGGAAGGCTATCAAGGAATGGACATCTGGGGAGACTATATCTTCAGCTGTCAGAATTCCGGTTGGCTGACCGTCTATAAGATTGACGGAGAGAAGATAACAAGGGAGTGCAAGCCGTTCAAGCTTGCCAGCTACGACAAGGTGAACCACGCCAACGTGGCCTCTTTCGGCAAGGTGTTTTACGACAGGAAAGACAGTTTCCCGCTGCTGTACATCAGCCAGTGCAACAGGAATCCGATCAACGGGCGCAAGGACGTGCTTTACGTCGAGCGTGTCGCCAACGACCTGAAGTCATCGGAATTGGTCCAGACCATCTATTTCAAGGACACCGACCATCTTTTCGGTTACGCCTTGCAGTGGGTCATCGACCCGGACAACAATTACCTTTACGGCTACGGCAACACCGTTGACAACACCAACGCTCTGAACCGTCACCGCATCGTGAAGTTCCGCGTCCCGAAACTGAACGAGTCCACGGACGGGATCGTGACTTTGACAAATGATGACCTGTTGGAGAATTATCTGATTGAGGACACCTATCAGACACATTTCAATCCTATCGGACAAGGATTGTTCATCAAGAACGGCCAGCTGTTTATGCCTACCGGATTCGGGACGGAGAAGGAACCTTCCATCCTCTATGTCTGGGATCTGGGCACTCGCTCGATGCGGAATGTCATTGACCTGACGAAAGCCACTTTCGGCGAGCTTGAGGATTGTGCCTATTACCGGGGAGACCTCTTTATTCAGGCGCAAGGCGACTTGTTCAGACTGACTTTCTGAATAAAGTAGTATCTTTGCGGTCAAAACACATAAAATGATGAGGCATATTCTTACAGTTCTTTTAACATTTCTGGTGTCCTTGGGCCTGAACGCTCAGGAACGCTATGTCAACTATCCACTTCCGGAGAATCCGGACACGCTCAGGATCCTTGCTGTGGGCAACAGCTTTTCGGACGATGGCACTGAATATCTTCCCGGGCTTCTGGAGGCCGCCGGCATCCACAATGTGATTGTGGGAAGACTCTACATAGGCGGCTGTTCGCTTGAGAGGCATTGCAAGGAATATTCTGAAGGTCTTTCGGACTACACTTATTCCAAGTCAACGAAGAACCATTGGACGCTTGTACGCAAGAACGCCACGATACTGGACGGGCTTAAGGACGAGCCGTGGGACATCATCACTATGCAGGAGACATCCGGCCGCACAGGTCTGTACGACACTTATCAGGAATGGATCCCTCAGTTGATGAATATCATAAGAAAGGAGGCTTTGAATCCTAATGCCGCCTTGGTCTGGCACGAGACCTGGGCTTACGCTTCCAACTCGGAGCACGGAATGTTCAAGCTGTACGGCAATGATCAGGACAGGATGTATTCCGGCATTGTGGAATGCGTGGAGAAGGCCTCGAAGGAGTTCAATCTTCCTGTGGTGATTCCAAGCGGTGACGCCGTGCAGCTGGCCCGTGGGACACGCCTTAACAATCAGAATGATGTTCCGGCGGCAAGCAAGGTCTATCAGCTTACCCGTGACGGATATCATTTGACCCGGCAGTTCGGCCGCTACATCGCCGCCTGCACGTGGTTCGAGACTCTGATCAAGCCAACTCTTGGCAAATCCGTCCTTGGCAACGGCTACCTGCTGCGTGACACGGAGTACAGCATCACCCCTAAGGATGCCCGTCTATGCCAGAAGTGCGCTGTTCAGGCGGTGAAGTCGCGGTAGGGGAGCGTCGGTATATTCATAAATCAATCATCCTGAGGGAAATAAACGAGAATTATGAAATCACTTAAGGAACTTTACAAGATAGGCAAGGGGCCATCGAGCAGTCATACTATGGGACCGAACAAGGCTGCCAAGGATTTCGCGGAGCGGCATTTGGACGCTGCTTCGTTCGAGGTGACGCTGTATGGAAGCCTTGCCGCCACCGGGAAAGGGCATATGACGGATGTGGCGATCACCGAGGTGCTGGAAAAAATAGCCCCTGTGCGGATCGTCTGGAAACCGGAGATATTCCTGCCATTCCATCCTAACGGGATGAGTTTCAAATCTTTTGATGCGGAAGGCAATCAGACTGATGAGTGGACTGTCTATAGCGTGGGTGGGGGAGCGTTGTCCGAGGGCAAGCCTGGAGACCGTTTCTCGACTCCGGATGTCTATGAGATGAATCATCTGGCGGAAATCCAGAAATGGTGCGAGGACAAAGGCCGCAATTATTGGGAATATGTGGACCTCTGTGAAGGCCCTGACATCTGGGACTATCTTCAGGAAGTGTGGGAGGCTATGAAAGCGTCGGTGGAGAGGGGAATAGATCACGAGGGTGTTCTCCCGGGACCGCTGAACCTGCCGAGAAAGGCTCCTACGTATTACGTGAAGGCGACGGGATACAAGCAGACTCTCCAGACCCGAGGTCTGGTCTATGCCTACGCCCTTGCGGTCAGCGAGGAGAACGCTTCGGGCGGCATCATCGTCACGGCTCCGACCTGTGGATCAAGCGGAGTGCTGCCGGGCGTGCTATACCATCTTGCCAAAGGGCACGAGTTCAAGGACACGAGGGTTCTTCACGCCTTGGCCACTGCCGGTCTGATCGGGAATATCGTCAAGCGGAACGCTTCCATCTCCGGGGCTGAGGTCGGTTGTCAGGGAGAGGTCGGTGTGGCCTGCGCTATGGCCTCCGCCGCGGCGTGCCAATTGTTCGGCGGAAGCCCTTCCCAGATTGAATATGCGGCCGAGATGGGGTTGGAGCATCATCTGGGAATGACCTGCGACCCGATCTGCGGTTTGGTACAGATCCCTTGCATCGAGAGGAACGCTTTCGCCGCCACGAGGGCTTTGGACTCGAACCTTTACGCGGCTTTCTCGGACGGAAAGCATCGTGTGTCCTTTGACCACGTGGTGGAGGTAATGAAGCAGACCGGCAAGGATCTGCCTTCTCTCTACAAGGAGACAAGCGCAGGAGGTCTTGCCAAGAACTTCAACAAGCCTATTTAAGGCTATATTCGACATAATGACAGCGAAATGAGACAGATTGTCACGAAAAAGTGACAATCTGTCGTCTTTTTGATACTATGGTGGCATCGGCACACGGATTGATTAAACCTTAGATGTCCCGCCCGAAAGGACGGGTGAAAAGATAAAGTAAAACAAAAAAAATAGGAGATTTGATTATGTTACCAGTATCAAAAAAGTACAACAACCAGAATTGGTTACCGAACTTTTTCAATGATTTCTTTGACAACGATTGGATGGTCAGGGCTAACGCCACCGCTCCAGCGATCAACGTATTAGAAAACGAGAAGAGCTACGACATCGAGCTCGCGGCTCCAGGAATGACAAAGGATGATTTCAAGGTCAGCCTTGATGACAATGGTGATCTTGTCATCAATATGGAGAAGAAAGAGGAGAACAATGAAGAAAAGAAGCACGGTCACTATCTGAGACGTGAATTCTCATATTCAAAGTTCCAGCAGACTATGGTTCTTCCGGATGATGTTGAAAGAGAGAAGATTAACGCCTCTGTTGTCAATGGCGTCCTCAAGGTCAACATCCCTAAGCTTCAGAAGCAGGAAGTTCCTCAGACGAAAAAAGTCATAGAAATTAAGTAAAAAAGTTTGCAAGTAAAGAAAAAATGCCTATCTTTGCATCCGCATTCAGGAAAACAACCGGAAACGACGGATGCAAAGTCGCAGGGTGCGGTAGTTCAGCTGGTTAGAATGCCGGCCTGTCACGCCGGAGGTCGAGGGTTCGAGTCCCTTCCGCACCGCAGAAAGCCTCGCAAGAGTGTTGAATGATCAACAACTTGCGAGGCTTTTTCTTATTATATGGCTTATGAGATCATTGCCCGGATCTCGGAGGTCAACCTTCTCAGCGCTTCCTGCTTGTCATTCCACCACTCGGTGGACCAGACACGGGTGATCTTCCAGCCGAGGGCCTCAAGGATGCCGGTCTGGATTATCTCACGGTCGCGTGCTGATTTGGAGGCGGAGTAGCCGTAGCCGTCGCAGAGGATTCCGAGAATATAGTCGGAACCGTTTCCCGGATTGACGATGCCGATATCCACACGGTAGCCAGAGCAGCCGACATTTGTCCTTGCGTCGAAACCTTCTTTCCTGAGCTCTGAGGCAACTTCCTCAATGAACCCGTCGGTAGGCTTGGATGAGGCCGCTGTGCTGTAGAGAAGCGCTGATCGGCCTTTCTCGGCATATTCAAGGAAAGATTTGAGGCAGGCCACTCCGTTGGCGGAGGAGCGGCGCAGGTCGATCTGGTCTGAAAGGAGGGTTGAGAAGACCTTCATCTCATAGCGGGCGCGGGACACGGCGACGTTCAGCCTTCTTTCTCCACCTTCGCGGTTAAGCGGACCGAAGTTCAGCAGCACTTTCCCGTACTTGTCCTGGCCGTAGCCTACAGAGAACAGGATGACATCGCGCTCGTCTCCCTGGACGTTCTCAAGGTTTTTCACGAATATCGGCTCCTCGCAGGACATCGCCGTTTTCTCAAGAGAAGGATTGGCGGCGAACAGGTCTGTCAGAAGGTCCTCTATCAGTGATTGCTGTCTGTTGTTGAACGTGACGACTCCGATGCTCCTCTTCGAGAGCTCAGGATCTTTCAGACGGGCCTTGATCTCCGCTATCACGGCTTCGGCCTCGGCCCGGTTCTGCCTGTTGCTGCCTCTGTCGTAGATTCCTTCCACGTGCTGGTAGCTGATCCTTGTGGTGAGGTCGTCGGTGGAAGGGAAGGTGAAGAGCTTGTTGTCGTAGAACTTGCAGTTGCTGAACGCGATAAGGCTCTCGTGCTTGCTTCTGTAGTGCCATCTGAGGTATTTTGACGGAAGGGAAAGCGCCAGGCAGTCGTCCAGTATGCTCTCAAGGTCCTCGACTTCGGAATTGTCCTCGTCGAATGTGTTCATCGAGAAGAAGTTGGTCGGCGGCATCTGCTTCGGATCCCCGACGACAATGATGTTCTTGCCCCTGGCGATCGCTCCCACGGCCTCGCAGGTTGGCATCTGGGAAGCCTCGTCAAAGATGACAAGGTCGAACTTATCCCTCTTTATGTCAAGGTATTGCGCCACAGAGATAGGGCTCATCAGCATACAAGGGCACAGACGTGGGAGAAGGTTCGGGATCAAGTCGAAGAATCGCCTCAGGGAAATCCCCCGGCATCGGTTCTTGAGGTTTCTTTGGAGAATGCCGATCTCGGAATTCTTTGCCGCCTCCTGCTGGATGTCAGGCAGATTCGAGGCCAGTTTGGCGAATATCTCCTTGCGGGTCAGGCTCTCGAACTCCTTGCAAAGGCTGCGGAAGCGCTGGATCTTTTCCTCGAACATCAGGCCGTGGAAAATGCGGAGGTCCCGTTTATGCGAGATGACATATTCAGCATACGTCTTGTACAGTCCCTTTTTGAACGCGTCGGGAACGACTTCGGCGGGAATCGCCCCGGATTCGACCTGACTGGCAATTTCCGGGAACCCGGCTTTGTCCAGATTGGATTTGGCCCGGTTGTACAGAATCCAGTTCCGAAGTTTCCCCTTTCCGTTTGTCCACCGCGCGCAGATGTCTCTTGTAGCCGCAAGCCAGCCACCGGCGGAATCCTCCACCACGTTCGAAGCGAACTCATCCCGGACAGCGCCAAGCGAGGCTGCCAACGCTTCAAAAGTCTCGATGAACTCTCTGAAAGTCTTTTCGTTGCGCCTGATGAAGCCCGCCGCGTCAAAAGCGAACATCCCGGCCAACGTCTCCCTTGTACTGATGACGGAGGACTCATTTTCAGCCAATCTGTCTGCGGCGGAATACAAAACCCTAGCCCTGCCGCAGTTTCCGGCGATGGCGCTCCAGTCGCAATTCCCTTTTTTGAATATCTCCGCGAAGACCTTGTTGGCCGCGGCCCTTTCGACAAGAACCGCCTGCTCGGCCTGATAGTCCGCGATGGCCCTCATCAGCGGAAGAACCGATTCTTTGGACGGCTTCGCCCTGTTCTTTGAATATGTCCGGAGGAGCCTCAGCAGTCTGTTCCGCGAGAAGAACCTTGGAATGAAGCTTTTAGCCTCAGCCGAACGCCATTCCCGGTCGAATCCGGCGGTGTCCAGTGAAAGTATGCTTTCGTCATATTCCTGAAGGATTCCGTCTTTTGCGGCGTCCCGTTTCTCTCCGTGCAGGCAAGCGTCCTCGACTATGCTGATGCCGCTCTCGTCGCACAGGGACAGGAGCTCCGCGTACATATTCATTGAAGAGAGTATTGCCGTGCATATTTCCGACATTGCTTTGAGCTTTTCAAGGCTCAGCTGGCCGCTGGTGGCGTTGAAAAGGTCCGTCATTAACCTTTGCGCCAGCGGAGAGAGTTTCCCGCAGTAGGAATCAAGTTCGCCAAGGTCTCTGAACGCCTTGTCGATGTCATCCGGATATTCGGTTATGCCGATTCCGAGAAGAGGATGCTCCGCCGGATTTCCGACTATCCCGCAGGCTGTGATGAACTCCGGCAGGAGAGTATTCGCATAGGTGATCTCCTCCATTGTCAGGCGGAACATTTTCGGAATCTGAAAGTCAATGGCCGGGCAACCTTCATCGATGGCGTAATAGCCTGAGAAACAGTCGTACAGCGACCATCCTATGGCCCGGGTCCTGTGCAGCGCGGTGATGTAGGCGTTCATCTCCCTGCGCACGGCGTTGATGCTCCTGGCCTCGGCCACATATTCCTTGCCGGATGTCTCCCGGCTCACCTCGGTAACCCTGTTGAGCTGCTCGATCACTGAGGATTTCTTTGTCTTGTTGGAGTGAAGCTCCAGGCAGAACGGCCCGATCCCGATGGCTTCAAGCCTGTTCTGCACGACCTCCAGGGCCGCCATTTTCTCCGCCACGAAAAGGACTTTCTTCCCCCTGTAGATCGCGTTCGCTATTATATTCGTGATTGTCTGAGACTTGCCTGTGCCCGGAGGGCCGTGAAGGATGAAACTTTTCCCTTCCAGGGCGGCGTTGATGGCTTCCAGCTGCGAAGAATCCGCGCTGATGGGCAGCCCTATGTCCCCGGCCTTGAATTTCTCGTCCAGATTGGCCTCCTCCGGGATGTCCTCGCTGAGGCTCTCGTCAATCATCCCGGAAACAAGGCTGGAGACGACTTTCCCGCGGCACAGCTCATCGGAATTGTAGTGGATGTCGTTCCACATTATGAACTTGCTGAAGGAGAAATTGCCGATGATCGCCTGCTCGACCACGTCCCAGCGCGGCTGCTCCATTATGCCCTTGCGGATAATGTTGAGAACCAGAGGCACGTCAACCCCTTTAGCGTCAGCCGGAAGCGGGTCAAGTCCGTTTATCGTGATGTCGAATTCCTGTCTGAGGAACTCCAGAAGCGTGATGTTGAGCATCGTCTCCTCGTCACGTCTTCTGAGCACATAGCCGGTCGCCGCGGATTTCCGCACCAACTCGACCGGCATCAGAAGGATCGGGGCGTAGATCTCTTTCACGCTGGTCGGAGTCTCGTACCATTTCAGCAACCCAAGCGCAAGGTAGAGCGTGCTCGCTCCGTTCTCCTCAAGCGCTGTCCTGGATGTCCTGTACAGATGCGTCAGTCCGTTCTTCAGGGATATGTCGTCAAGGTAGGTGTGGATGCGGTTCTGCGAAAGCTCTTCCTCCACCACCTTGAACACCGGGTCCTCGGCGTTGATTGTCTTGTAAAGCTCTCCGTTCAGAAGGCTGCCGTTCCAGTCCTGTGGCATAGGAAGGATCCTGAAATCCTGATTGTCCGCCAAGGAGTCCTCAAGTTTGTTGATGTTCGTCGAGATTATCGGCAAGGTGCTCCTCGTGATCCTTGTGTTGAGAAGATTGTTCCTCAGAGTGAGGTCCAGAAGGTTCCTTTCCCAGACCGTACGCTTGCCGATCTCCGCCTTAGCCTCGTCACCGACACCTGTTATGGTCAGACTCTCCGGCGCGCCGGACCTCCTGCCTGCGGGATCCTCATTGATGTCCTCTGAGCCATCGTCCCGCACCCTGAGCGGAAGCGGCCTGATCTGGGATATTCTCGAACGATGAATATCTATGAATATCACATCTCCGGCGGTGTGGAGAGTGTTGTCGGCGGACCGGCAGGCTTCGTCAAACGAGGCCTGGCATCCGGCGTTCATACAGGTCGTCTCGACAAGCAGGATCTCGTTGATTCCGGCGGCGGTCCTTTTGGTGAGCATCGAAGGGTCTTCGTTCACGCTGTCGGAGAATGATTCCTTGATGAGCCAGCATCCGGCTATGGCGTGGTCCTGGGTAAGCACGACAATCGGATTAAGGCCGATGGATTCGAGACAGCCGACGTACAGCATTGCCATATCCAGACAGGTCCCGAGTCCTTTGCCGAGGACCTCGTCCACAAGGCGGATCTTCTGTCCGGTCTTCTCGAAGCTTGCCGGAGGCGCGCTGTAGATGATGCCTTTCTCGGCGATCGCTTCATATACCGCGGCCATCTGGAGCTTGACCCTGTTGGGATCACGCTGCTGATATTCGTCAAGTGAAGGGGATCCCGTCCATTCCCCGAGTATCTCCGCCGCCCTTCTTGTCAGGGATGATATTTCCGGGTGGTTCGGCACTGAGTATGCCGCGAGGATCTCCGGAAGGACCTGTGTGCCGCACCAGTCATTATAACTGAGGACAGAGATCGCATAAGTGCTGTTGAACAGTTCCCTGTCGCTTGATGACACCCTAAGGTGTATGCTTCCGCTGACACGTTCCGTCAGGTCGGCCAGAAAGCGGGTCGAGAACACTATCGGCACGGGAGAGACCGTCTCCTCGCATCCGGGGGAGATGCTTTCGATATGGGTCTTGTAGCCGGAGGCGAAATCCGGCTCGAATGTGAGCGCGATGGTGATATCCTCGATGATCGTATCGGAAGTGTTGCGCAGCTTTATTTCCCGCAGCACCGGGACGTGGTTCTGCTGCATCGCGAAATTGACCACCGGCAAATAAAGAAGATCTACATTCAGTTCCATAGGCAAAAGACTCGTTCTGACCGCTTTTATACTCAATTTTGCAATATTACGAATTTTTCGTCTATCTCGAAACTTTTTCCTTGCCGATTGTCGGAAAACTTTGCGTGAGGCTTTTGTTAAAGCCTGGGTTTAACAAAAAAACTTCTATTATAAAACGATTGTTTAAGTTTTTCTTGCACTTGTGGGAAATTGTTAATACATTTATGAGCGAAGCTTATTTTTATTCACTTCTATACAAATTTCTGTTAAATGAAAAAGAATCGCACTTACAGAACGAACGCCTTTCTCGCGATGATGCTTGCCGGGTCTTTCCTTGCCGGAACGACCTCGCTGGCAGCTGAGCCCAAGGCTGGCTCGTTGTCAGAGGCGGCTGCCTCTCAGCAACAGAACCGCACTGTAACCGGAAAGGTCGTTGACGCTTCCGGTCAAGGTACGGTCGGCATCGGTGTAATGGTGAAAGGTACCTCAAACGGTACTCTGACCAATCCTGATGGAACCTTTACTCTCTCCAATGTGGCTCCCGGAGCCACGATCGTGTTCTCCAGCATCGGCTACAAGACGGTCGAGGTTGTCTATGAAGGCCTCCCTATCAATGTGACGATCGCCGAGGACAACGAGCTTCTCGATGAGTCCGTTGTGACAGCCCTCGGTATCAAGAGGGAAAGGAAGTCCCTCGGTTACGCCGTGGAGGACATCAACGCTTCCGAATTGATGAAGAACAAGACCGCCAACGCGATCAGCTCACTGTCCGGTAAGATCGCCGGTGTGAACATCACCCAGTCATCCGGAGCCGCAGGATCCGGTGCGCAGATCATCCTTCGTGGTGGTACTTCCGGTTCGGAGAACCGCGACAACCAGCCGCTCTTCGTTGTTGACGGTGTCATCTATGACAACTCCTCACAGGTTGTCGGCAACTCCGCCTTCGACGGTTCCGGATCAGGTTCCACAACTTCTTCCAACCGTGTGATGGACATCAACCCTGAGGACATCGAGAGTATGTCAATCCTTAAGGGACCGGCCGCTTCCGCTCTTTACGGATCACGCGCCGCGAACGGTGTCGTGCTCATCACCACAAAGAAAGGTAAGGACGGAGTCGTTGAGGTCAATCTCAACACCAAGTACATCACCTCTTGGGCAAAGTCTCTTCCTGAGGCGCAGACTGAGTACAGCCGTGGCTATATGGAGGATCTTTATGACAAAAGCGGGACCTACCTCGGAACGAAATTCAACGATTTCTCCTACAACTCTTGGGGTGAGAAGGTAGCGGCAGGCACACAGACCTATGATAATATAGGTAACTTCTTCACTCCTGCCGGCACCTGGGACACAAACCTCAGCGTTTCCGGAGGCCACAAGGACGGAAACTTCTTCCTTTCAGCTTCAAAATACGCACAGGACGGTATCGTGCCGACCACCGGTTACGACAAGACCACATTCCGTTTCAACGGTGAGCAGAAGTTCAAGATCTTCACGTTCAGCGTCAACACCGCATATTCAAAGGCCACGACAGACAGGACCCTTACCTCGGGCGGTCTTTACGGATCATCTGGTACCGGTACCCTCGGAGCTGTCTATGGCTGGAGCACTACTGATGATATGGAGCACTGGGCCAACGAGGACGGAACCCGTTACAGGATGTTCGGAGACCGTCTCGATCCTTGGGAAGAGAGAGACAATCCTTATTGGATCCTCAACAAGAACAGCTACCGTGACAAGACCGAGCGTTTCACAGGATCCATCAATGTCCGCGCCGACATCACCAAGTGGCTCTTCATCAACTACCGTCTCGGTCTGGATACCTACAACACGACCAACTCTACCCGCATCGCTCCGGAAGGGGCCATCCAGCAGGTATGGCAGAAAGGTATGATGAGTGACAACACCCTTAAATATTCATACCTCTCCAACAACCTTATGATCAACGCCAACCACTCCATCGGTGATTTCCACGGAAACATTATGGCCGGTATGGCGACTGACGACACTTCCACCGACAGAAACTACAAGATGGCCTGGAACTTCGAGGTTCCGGATTTCTATTCCTACGCCAACGCTACGGACAACAACAAGAAGTTCCAGCACTCCGCCACAAAGAAGAGACTTGTCGGTGTGTTCGGTGAGGTTCGCCTTGACTGGAAGAACACAGTGTTCCTCTCTGCCACGGGACGTAATGACTGGACTTCCACCCTTCCTGTCGAGAACCGTTCTTATTTCTACCCTTCGGTAAGTGGATCATTCGTGTTCAGCCAGCTGCTTCAGGACACTGGTGTGATGTCTGACGACATCCTCAGCTTCGGTAAGATCAGGGCATCCTGGGCCAAGGTAGGTAAGGACACCGGCGCTTACGAGACCAACACCGCTCTTTGGCCTGTCGGCTCATACCTTCTGGGCAAGACCGGAGTCGGCGCTACCTGGACCCGTGGTAACCCTTACCTCCGTCCAGAGATGAGCAAGTCTTCCGAGATCGGTCTCGAACTCCATTTCTTCCAGCACAGGTTGAAGATGGATGTCGCTTACTACACCAATGACTCCTACAACCAGATTCTGAGCCCTCGCGGCCCTCAGTCAACAGGTTACATCTTCTGCTCGATCAACGCCGGTAACGTTTACAACAAAGGTATCGAGTTCTCTCTCTCCGGAACCCCGATCGAGAACAGGAATTTCGTTTGGGAATCAGCTCTCAACATCGCCGGCAACAGAGGCACAATGGACGGCCTTCCTAAGGGTATGGACGTTATGTATGTGACCGATGTTCAGTACGGAAGCGCCAAGGCTGCTTCATTCTCAGGAGGCGACTTTATGGCCATCAGCGGAACAACCTGGATGAGAGATGATGATAACAAAAACGCTGGCAAAAACGCTGGCAAAAACATTGTACTTGACTCGAACAATATGCCTCTCAAGAGTACCGCTGCATCAATTCAGGTAGGAAACCGTGAATCCAAGCTGACCGGAGGTTGGAACAACACCTTGACTTACAAGAATCTGTCCTTCAATATGCTGTGGGAATTCCGCATCGGTGGTGACGTGTTCAACGGAACCAAGTACGCTATGACACAGTACGGTACCAGCAAGTTCTCAGCCGAGGTAAGGAACCAGCCTCTTGTCATCAGCGGTGTGCATCAGATCTTCAACGACAAGAAAGAGGTGATCGGTTACACTGATCCTGAGACTTATGTTTACGAGCCAGATCAGATTTACGACTTCAACAACCAAAAAACATCCGGTTACAACATCATCAAGAACTACTACACTGGAGCCTACAACTACGAGACAGCGAACTGGATCACCAAGGTCAACTCTCTGAGACTCCGTACCCTCTCCGTCACCTACAATCTTCCTAAGAAGCTTCTGGAAAAGAGCAAGGTCATCAAGAGGGCATCGGTTTCCGCCATCGCGAACAATCTCCTTCTCTTCACAAACTATGACGGAGATCCTGAGGTTGCCGCTTCCGGAGCGGGCCGTGGAGGTTCTTCTTCAGTCGGATTCGACTACTGCGGCGTTCCTGCCGTCTCAAGCTTCACGTTTGGTGTGAACCTTACTTTCTAATCAGCCGTGACATCATTTAAATATTCAAAAAGTATGAAACTTATCAAAACAATATTTCTTACTGGTGCTTTGACGGCGGCGCTCTCGTTAGTGTCCTGCGCCGAATGGCTGGATGTGAACACCGACCCAGAGAATCCTACTCTGGAGTCCGCCGAGTATCAGCTCGAACTTGCCCATTGCGAGTTCTACACCAACAGCGCGCAGCAGTTCGCCGCCTGGCGTTCTTCGATGGCGATGGGAGATTGGACCAGAAACATCAGCGGTGGTACCTACTGGAGTATGTCCTTCTGGGCACCGGTTGATCTTATAACAACAACTCCTTACCAGTGGTTCCTCGTCGGAGCCGGCGCCACCCTCAAGGATATGTACGCCAAGGCTATGGCAGCCGAGAACTGGCACTATGCCGGAGTCGCTAAGGTGCTCCTTGCCTACGGTTATATGCTTATGACCGACCTTTACGGTGAGATGCCTTACACCCAAGGACTTGCCGAGAGCGCCATTCCTGAATATGACAACGGCAAGACAATATATCTTGGTTGTTTTAAGGACATCGACGAGGCAATCGACCTCCTGTCAAGAAGCATTGACACCAATAAGATGCCGTCACTTGCTGTAGGTGATTTCTGGAACAACGGTGACGTCAACAAGTGGTCGAAACTTGCCAACCTGCTCAAGGCCCGTTGGATCAACAAGCTCATCAAGAAAGGCGAGGGCAGCTACCTCGAAGGAAAATATGACCGTCAGGCTATTCTGGACTGCCTTTCCAAGGCTATGACCAGCAACGCTGACAACACCGTCATCAACCATACGGATGACAATGGAACGACTCACGATGACCTTGGGTGGAACGAGCCTGTGGATTACTCTCCTTTGTTCTCCGTCTGCGGAATGAACAGCGGTTATATGGCCACCAAGATGCTTTACGACAACCTGACGAACTTCGATGGTCTTGGAGTAGAGGATCCGCGCGCCGACCACATTCTTCCTTGGGCGAAGTCCAAGAAGAGCGATGCAGCACCTAAGGAGATCAAGTGGAATGCGAACGGTACTTGGAGAAGGACCCTTGGCGTGGATATGTCTTCGAACATATTCAGCACCGGTGGTCCACTCAGAGCCAGCTATGGTTCAGATGACGCGGCGGACAAGAAGGGCATCCGTAATGGTGATTTCTTCTGGATCAACTCATCGTCAGCAGACAGACTTGGAGATACCGTCTATGTTGAAAGCACATCCACTTCCAAAGGTTATCACGCCAAGAGCAGTCTTATTTACAGAAGAAACAACAACAAGGAAGGATCGGAAGAGTCCGGATCGTTCTATTCACGTGTCTCCGCCCCTACTTATGTCGGAACATACGCAGAGGCTTGCTTCATCAAGGCTGAGGTTCTCTTCAACAACGGTGACAAGGCCGGAGCCTACGATGCCTACAAGGAAGGTATAAAGGCTTCAATCGAGTTGATGAACGATAAGCTCAAGGTTTGGGTCAATGAGGATGCCTCTTTGGCTTCCTGCCCTTCGTTCACTCCTATCGCTCAGGCTGACATCGACAACTTCCTCGCGAACGGTATTGGTTCCTCCGGAGATCTGACATTGGGCAGGATCCTTACCCAGAAGAGAATAGCGTTGCTGTTCTCAGTCGAGATCTGGAATGATATGCGTCGTTACGACTTCAACAAGGATCTCTTCCTTGGATGGAGCATAGCCGCATATCACGATGTGAACGCAGCCGCTTCCCAAGCAATCCCTGCAGGTCAGTATTTCCGTCGTTGGAGGCAGTGCTCGCACGAGCTCAACTACAACACCGATAATCTTCAGGCTATCGGAGCTGTAGTCCCTGGAGCCGATATGTCATTCGTAAAGGAAGGCAAGAATTGCTGGAACCTCAAACCGGATGTCTGGACCATCAACGTTTGGTGGGATTCCGACCAGCAGTAATCCAGATTACTCTATAACTCTAAAAGAGGACGGCCATTCAGACCGTCCTCTTTCATTATTGATCACCTCGTCAATATAATCAGCTGCAATATTTGCTCATTGATGAAAGACGAGATATTCTCTTTCCGGAAACACGTTGTCCAGGATTATCGCAAAAACTTTCTCTATGTGTCAGTATATTCTGTTTAGATGCAAAATTTCCGTTTTGGGGAAACTATCCCTGTGAAAGTGACTTTATCCGCTCAAGAGGAAGCCCGGTGATCCGCGCTATCTGTTCGATTGGCATATTCAGAGCCAGCAAGGACTCTGCCACATCTATCATAGCCGCATCGCGGCCCTCAGCTCTACCCTCAGCCTTGCCTTCGGTCTTGCCTTTTTCCATACCGTCTTTAAATCCCTCTTGATGCCCCGCTCTGTAGCCTTGCTGCTTCGCTCCCTCAATGTAGGGACGCATCTCTTTTTCTGTCAACATAACACTGAAGTAGTTATCAATCTCATTGTCGTCAAGGCCGCTGACGCGCATCGCTCTTTCCAATTTATTGAATGCGGCATCTTTTTCAGACCTCGATTTGGCAAAGATAGCGAAATTCCTGAATATTCTGCACCATCCTGCAACTGGGCTGTCATATTCATCTGTGTAATGCATTATCCTTGGCAATTCAAGCAGGTAGAATGAAATTTGATTGCCAAAAGGTTCGGCGGTATCAACTTCCTGAATGCGGTAATGGTAGAGGATCTTGTCCTCTGGAGAATCTGGATGAGCATCCTCGTAGTTCATAATGCAGATCACTTTGACCGGAGTCAGTACATAGTCATCATCGCCTTTCTTGACCTGCCGGTTGATTAACCTGGATCCATAAAAGAACAGTCTGTCTCGTTGGTCAGATCTTGAAGCCTTCTGCATCTCGACAAGAATGGTTCCTGTCGGAGTCTTGCAGAGAAGATCAAATAGTATCTTCTTGTCTTTCTGAGCCTCCTTGGCCAGCTCGGTGTTTTTGAACTCAATTGACGTGATGTTTTCTTGTAGAATGTCATTAAGGAGCATAATGAGTATGTCTGGGTGGTTCTGGAAAAGGTACTTGAATGCCCAATCACACGTAAGATCAAGATACTCGGGTATTGCAAGGCTTTGGGCGTAGTTGTCCTTCTCTTCTTCGCTCATTTCCTTGAATCTTGGGTCATTATCAATCAGTCTCCGGCAATGACGGTAGCGTTTGCGGTAAAGGTTCAGCTCGGACATATCCGCATTGTTAATGGCTGTTTTTAGGGCAGGGTGGTTCATAGTTTAAACAAAGTTGATTAATGGAAATAGATGGCCTCGGAATCCCTTCCGGAACCTGCCTGCAATATCGGCATTTTAAACGTAAAAAACGAAAAGAAACATATACGATTCTAAAGAAACGTAAATTTCTATGATAAAAACAGAAATATTTTTCTGTATACCCTTGATGTTATACCGTTTCGTCAGACATTGTGTTGGAGATCTTGGCAAAATAAAGCGTGACCGGGGAGTGCCCGGCCACGCTTGCCATAATCGGATTTAGGTGTCTGTTACCAGCCTGGATTCTGTGATAGGTTCTTATCAAGAAGTATCTGTCCGGCAGGGATTGGCTCAAGATAGTACTTGTCGTCCCATACTCTGTCAACCTTGGCACCTGTGCCTGTGGAGGCCGCGGTGTTGTAAGGCGACTTGTAGCCGTTCACGAAAAAGTTCGCTTTTTCAACATCTTCCCACGTAGTCTGCTTCTTCTCAACAATAGGAAGCTCTACTGTCTTGCTGTAAGCCTCAAGCGCTTCTTTTGAGGCACCTACATAACCGTCCGGATTGAGTTTTGTGTCAAGGTTCTTTCCAAGTGCCCAACGCATAAGGTCAGCGTGACGGAATCCGTCGGCCATCAGCTCACTGCGGCGGTCACGACGGAGCTCCTGAATGAGCACATTTGCGGAAGCGTCTTTCGGATCCTTCGTGATCGCGGTACCGTTGACAGAGCATCCAGTCGTCCCGACTAATGTCAAGGCCGGGATTCCACCGTGCTTTGTCCTTAGCAGGTTAACGGATTTGTCAAGGTCAGACTGAGTTATCTGGCCAAGTTCCGCGCAAGCCTCGGCATAGTTCTCAAGAACCTCAGAATATTGGAATATAGGACCGTCTGTATCATTCAGTGGGCCATTCCAAGTACCTTTGCCTTCATATTCGGATTTCTTTGACCAATCAACGAACTTCCAAGTCCAGTAGCCAGTCGTTGAGTTGATACCCTCGGAATATGTCATACCGATGATTGGAAGGACATCTTTGCAGACAGTTTCCGTCAGACGCTTGTCCCTGTTGCTGAACACGCCTTCCATCGTCTTGTCATTATAATCTGACACCATATGTACAGGAATGCCATTGGACATCGCATAATTCTCTACGGCACTCTTGGTCAATCCCCAGGTTGGGGTTGAGGTTACGAGATAGCCATATTGGGTATGTCCAAGAGTGACCTTGCCGCCGTTGATGTTGGCGACAGTGTAGATTTTGTAAAGAAGTACCTCTTTGCTGCCTGAAAGGGAAAGTGAAGTGTACATCCCTTTGTAGTTGTCGGTGACTTCGTAAGTCCCGCTGTCGATGACCTTGGCGGCAGCTGATTTTGCCTTTGCGTAGAATTCGTCAGGATGACCACCGGAAACATTATGGTATTTTTCCCAAGCGGCCTCGTAAAGAGCGACTCTTGACAACAATGCGGCGGCAACCATATTATTCACTGTGTTGGTCTCAGCCTTGGAAGGATCGTAGCAATTGTTCATTGCGAACTCAAGGTCTGCCACAACATTGTCCATCACCAATGTACGGGAATCACGGGCACGCATTCTGTTCTCTTCTTTCGTGAAATCAACCTCGCTGTCAACCCACACGATGTCTCCGTATGTCTTTACAAGGTCGAAATGATACAAGGCGCGGAAGAACCTTGCGACTCCTTTCCAGTGGTTGCTGACTGTTTCGGACAACCCGGGAACCTGATCAATTCTGTTAAGAAGGATATTGGTCTCACGAATTCTGTCGTAAGGAGTGTTCCAAGAGCTTGAAGAGTTTGGAATATTCTTGGTGAATTCGGTGAATGTGGCGCTTGAATAATCATCAGTGAGCCCTTCTGAGTGGTATTGGCCTTTTGTCCATCCATTACCGTAGCTCATCGAACTCATATAACTGTAGAACTTCCAAGAGAAAGTCTTGATTGACGCTTCCGAAGTCCAGTTTGTCGCATCTGAGTTGCTGTCAAGCGGCTTTTTGTCAAGATAGTCAGAGCAGCCGCTCAATCCTATCGCCGCAATGGCGATCAGTGCGAATGAGTATATTGTCTTTTTCATATATTCAATTATTTCTTATTAGAATGTTATTTGAACACCACAGCTCCACTGACGGTTGAACGGCATTGTACGACCGGCGTAGTTGATGTCGATGCCATTGTTGTAGTATCTTGTGGCAGTGGTTCCACCTGTCGCCTCTGGATCCATAACTCCGTTGAGGTGGTCGAATGTGAGCAGGTTCTGCGCACTGAAGTAAACACGGAGCTTCTCTACATAAAGCTTTCTGGTTATATTCTGAGGAATGGTGTAACCGAAGGTCAGGTTCTTCACTCTGAGGTAAGCCAGATTGCAGAGGTACTTGGTTTGAGGAGCGTAGTTGTTGATGCCTGAGTTGCCAGGAAGTCCGGAAAGTGATCCAAGTGACGCATTGATGTAAGGACGAGGGAATTTGGCGTTTTGGTTGTCTTCAGTCCAATAGTCAAGCTGGTCTTCAAAGATATTCATCTGGGCGCCTGCGGCGTGAGGAATGAACAGAGAAGAATTGGTCCACATATCACGCTTTCCTACACCCTGGAAGAGTACCTCGAAGTCGAATCCTTTGAACATAGCGCCAAGACGAAGTGAGTACTCGTATCTTGGAAGGGCGTTGCCGATGCGCTTGAGGTCACCGTGATCATCGATTGTTCCTTTGCCACTGTCGATCTTGCCGCTATCGTCCAGATCCTTGTACTTAATGTCGCCGGCACCGAAACGGAATGATCCGTTCTGCAGATATGACTGGTCAGGAATGTCTGACTTAAGTGTCCCGTCTGAGTTCAGGTCCGAAGAGTTGAAATACCTGTCTGTCTCGAATCCCCATATTTCACCAAGCTGTTTTCCTTCGTACCAACTCTGGAGCGCTCCGGTAGTGTTGTTCCACTTTGTGATTTCTGAGCGGGAGTCCGCCATCGTGAAAGTTCCATAAACGGCGAAATCCTTGTTGAAAGCGTGATTGTAGTCAATTTGGAGTTCCCATCCAGTAGTCTTGAGGTTTCCGCCGTTTTCAAGAGGGGCGGTGGCGATGCCCGCATAACGGATGATTTCGTTACCGGCCACAAGCATACCGATATTCCTCCTGACATACCAGTCGAAGGTGACATTCAACTCGTTGTTGAGGAATCCGGCGTCAAATCCGAAATCCAAAGTACGGATCTTTTCCCAAGTCATATCCGCATTGATGGCATCAGGAGTCTCGGCTGAGGTCTTCTTGTTGAGATCTGTGCCGATCCAGTTGACTGTCTCTGAAGCCATAAGAGGAATGTACGGATAGAAGGAGGTAAGGGCCTGGTTCCCGACAGAACCATAAGAGCCTCTGAGTTTCAGGGAAGGAACATAAGGTTTGATGTTTTTCCAGAAATTCTCCTCTGAGATTCTGTAACCGGCCGAAGCGGAAGAGAAGAACGCCCACTGCTTTCCAGGACGGAAAGAGGAAGAACCATCGTAACGGCCATTGAGTTCGAGAAGGTACTTCTCTTTGTAATTGTAGTTGATCCTGCCAAAGAAACCAGCTGTGGCTCTGTGTCTAAGAGCCTCATTGACTGTCGCTTCCTTGTTCTTCTCGGTGAGGTTCAATGTGGGAAGATCCGGGTACATCACGCCGTTGACAGAGATGGACTGGTTGTCATACTTGAAATCCTCTGCGTTCGCACCTAACTTCAAAGCGAAGTTATGGGAGTCACGAACACTGAATATGTAGTCAAAGTATGCGTTGTAGGTGTTCATCACCTTGCTGACGAATGAACGGCTCATATTGTCGGTGGTGAATGTGTACTTTGAAGGGAATGACCAGTTGGCTACAGAGAACGGAGTCTGCTTGCTGCGGTTCTCATAGTTGTAACGGCCACGTGTGTAGTCTCCGTAGAAAGACAGACCAGGAGCGATGTTGATCCTGATGTTTCCTCCAAGAGAGAGGTACTGGTCGTTGGATGAGCATACATCTCTGTTGGCCAGATATCCGTTTCCGTGACGGAAGTACAGACCTTCTCCGGTGGCGGCCTTTTCGCTTGCGTAAGTGCCGTCAGGAAGTTTGCTGCCGTCTGAGATACCGAATGGGAAGAATGTAGGGAAACGCATAACGTAGTAAAGCATATTCGAAGTGCCGTTGCTGGTCTCGTAGCCGTTAGGGTACTCGAATTCTTTTTCCACGTACATAAGTTTTGTTCCGATGTTGAGCCAGTCCTTTATCTGGCTGTTGGTGGAGATGTTGACATTGTAGCGCTCGATGTCATTCTTCTTGGCGGCCTTGAGGTTACCCTCGTTCTTGGTGTAGCCGAGACCGATGTTGTAGTTGGTGTTCCCTGTATTTCCGTTGACACTCAGGTTGTGTGTCTGCGAGAATGAGGTCTTGAACATTTCCTTATTCGGATCGGAAACCCTGTAATAGTAAGGTGTGCCGCCGATGATCTCCCAATCCTCGCCGTATGTGTACACCGGATTGTCGAGGTTTCCGCTGTACTTGTCAAACCACTCGGTGATTCCCGGAGCCATTTTGTTATAGTACATACCGAATGCCTCGATGTCCTTTCCGTCAGTATTCTTCTGTGCAAGTATGCCTTCTTCAAGTTGTGCGAGGATACCTTCCTTGTCCGTGATGTACTTAGGAAGGCCGATTGGCTGGTTCCAGGAGAAGTTGTTGGAATATGTGATGGAGACCTTGTCTTTTACGGCGGAACCATCCTTGGATGTGATGAGTACCACACCCCAGGCCGCGCGTGATCCATAAATGGATGCGGAGGCGGCGTCCTTCAGGACGGATATGCTCTTTATGTTGTCTGGATTGACAAATGACAGGTCAGGAACTTCCACGCCATCAAGCAGTATCAGTGGAGTGTTGTCACCATTGATGGAGCCGGTTCCACGGATCTTGATGGTAGGTGTCGTGCCCATATCATTTGATGTGTATGAGATGTTAAGGCCTGGAACAACACCCTGAAGACCCTTGGATACATCCGTGATAGGCTTGCTTCCGAAAGTCTTGTCAACATCAACCGATGCCACCGCGCCGGTCATATTGACTTTCTTTTGTGTACCGAAACCGACGACCACGACTTCGTCAAGATATTCGGCGTCCTCGTGGAGGACGACCTTCATTCCGTTCTTGGCGTTGACCTTGACGGTGGTGTAGCCGAGACAGCCGACCTCTACTGTGGTGCCTTCGGCGATGTTGAGTGAGAATGTTCCGTCAACCAGGGTGACTGTTCCTGTCGTTGTGCCAGGAATCATCACGCTTGCACCCGGAATCGGGTTGCCGTTGACATCGACGATCGTTCCCTTGACGGGCTGCTGCTGAGCGGCCGTCGCAGGCAGTAAGCCGGACTCGGAGACGGCTGCGGTCGCGCTGAATGACAGCGTCCCGGCGAGCAGCATCACGAGAAAGGCGTTTACTCTGTAAGTGCGATTCTTTTTCATTTAATAATGGTTTAGTATTAACTTATTGGTTGTTAAACCCAGGCTTTGGTAATAATCTTGACAAGGCGTAGTTTGGTGCGCGAAAAATCAAGGTCACAAATTTAACGTTTTAAATTAGAAAAGCAAAGAAAACCGAAGATTATTTGGTTGAATATGTAACCGGAAAAACGATTAATCGTGATAACTTATCGATGGATGGGACGATGCCGCGAACGGAGAAACTCCTTGCGCCTTGCCTCAAGTTCCGGGAACTCGGCGGAAGGGACGGCGAACGCAGCGAACCGCGTCCAGAGATAGTCCACGGCCTGTTCGGAAGGGTGGACCATATCCGGGGCGTAGAACCGGTAGTCCCGGAGCTCATCGAGCACAATCTCGTAGGCGGGGAAATATTCACAGCGCTCCGGGAACTTCGCAATGACCTCGTCCAAAGCGAGCAGTAGTGTGCTCTTGCTGAGCTGGTTGCCGTGCGCTCCATCCTTGAGGTGGCGGATAGGGGAGACTGTGAAAATGAACTCCTTGTCCGGATGCCGGGCGATCATATTCATAAGCAGCGCCGTTGTCTCACGGACGGTAAGCCGCCGGCGGGTGAACTCCTTGGCGTTGATCTTCAGACAGTTCGAAACTACCTCGCCTGAGCGGATATATTCATAGATCCAGGCTGTGCCGAGGGTTATGATGACTTTCGTCGCGGCCTTCCAGCGGCGCGAGGCTTCCTCAAGGCAAGCGTTGGCGACATTCAGGAACTCGTCGTCGGTGCGGCGGGCGAAGGAGGTGTGGTGGCTGAACGAGCAGATGAGATCCGATCCCGCGCCCATGGGGACGCACTCGTCTTCGGTGAACGGGATTCCGGAAGTCAGCCTGGCGATGGAATTGCAGACCGAGACGGGGTTGTAGATGGTTCCGAATGGGTTGACGCAGACGTCGAAGCCCAGATCCACCATTTTCCCGCCGATGTTGTCAGCGAAGCAGCTTCCGAGGACGAATATCCTGTCTTTCAGCGAGATGCTGACAGCGCTGCGGCCGGTTTCCACCGGAGTCTGTAATTTGAGTCCTTCCATACGGGTGCGAAATTACAAAATAATCAGTAATTTTGCATAAACTGCCTCGGAGGCGGGATTTTTCCTTCCGTGGCTTATGAATATGAGAAAGAGCGTAATTGTAATAACACTTCTTCTGGCGTCGGCCTTCGCCGGTCGTGCCCAACAAAAGGCTACCCTTACCTACGGAGCTGATTTTCAGTACTATTTTGACAATCGGGAATATGACGGCTCGGGCAACAAGTTCGAGACATCCGGCACGGTTCACGCCGCGAGACTGACTCCTACAGTCGGAGTCAAGGTGGCGGGCGGCCGGTTCACCCATCAGCTTACGCTCGGAATCGATGTGATGAAGAATATGGGCGAGGCTCCCGTGTCTGAAAGCGACAAGGATCTTCAGAACATAGGACTTTTCCGGGAGATGACATTCTGGTACGGCCTTGAAAGCCGGCGCGGAATCGGAAAATTCAATCTGATGGCGGGAATATTCCCGCGCGGGAACTCCGTTTTCGGCTCGGGTTATCAGGGTTGGTCGGAGGATCCTGTGAAAACCGATCAGGTTCCGTCCCTGTTCATCTCCGATGTCAACCAGTTCTATGACAATAATATAGAAGGACTGCTCCTGAAGTACGAAAGCCGGAAAGGCTATTGCGAGGCCGGTTTGGACTGGATGGGAATGATCGGGCACGGACGGAGGGAACGCTTCCAGATATTCACATACGGCAATTACGCCCTTGCGGGGGATTTCCTGCGCGCCGGATGGACGGCGACTATGTACCACTTCGCCAACACGCTTGAATATCGAGGCGTGGTGGACAATATTCTTGTCTCACCGTTCGTGTCGCTGACCGCCGGGAGAAACGACTTCCGTTGGAGCTCCAAACTCAGCTATATTCAAGGAATACACCAGGACAGAATCAACGAGACTGGGCTTGAGCCTGCGTTCGGCGGGCTGCTGACGCTGAACATCGCATACCAGAAGCTGGGCATTCTGAATGATTCCTATTATGGTACAGGCCAGATGCCTTACTACTTCACCATTGACGGAGGAGGGAATATGCTCGGACAGGACTTGTACGCCGGAAGTCCGTTCTACCGCGTCTGTGACTATGGCGGAAATTGGAAGCATTCCGGATTTTATGACCGTGCCGAGATCTACTTGCAGCCGTATATCGCTGATTTTGTGCGCCTGAGGCTTTCCGCTGTGTTCCATTTCACCGGGGATGGATTCCAGGGCAGCCAGCAGAAGCTGAGCGTCCTGTTCGATCTTGGACGCGCCTTGAATTCCAGGAAAACGGCGAAGGTTTCGGGAGGATCACGCAGACAAAGGAATTTTGAAATATATTTATAAGGTATGAAAGGAATATTCAAGTCTATCATTGTCTCCGCCTCCGCCGGATTTCTGTTGGCCGGATGCGGTTCAGGACCCAAGGACGGGGACTATGTGCTCCAGCTTCTGACGACCAATGACGTGCACGGAACCTATTTCGATTCCACATACGTCGGCGGTGGAGTGAAGAAGTCGCTCTATGCAGTCAAGACCGTTGTGGACAGCGTCCGTGCCGCGGATGGAGCCGACAATGTGCTTCTGATTGACGCCGGGGACTGCCTTCAGGGGGACAACGCCGCGTATTATTTCAATTATGTGGATACGCTCTCTCCTCACGTTTACCCTCGTCTGGCCTCTTATATGGGTTATGATGCTGTGACGGTGGGCAACCACGATGTCGAGACCGGACATAAGGTCTATGACCGTGTGGCCCGTGACCTTGAGTCCTACGGGATTCCGTTCCTTGGCGGAAACGCCATCCGCAACGACAATGGCAAGCCGTATTTCCCTCTGTACAAGATATTCAAGAGGGGAGGACTGAAGGTGGCCGTGCTTGGATTCACCAACGCCAATATGAAGAACTGGCTTTCCGAGAAACTTTGGAGCGGAATGACGTTCGAGAGCCTTGTGCCTCTGGTTCAGGAGGATGTGGACAAGGTTAGGGCGAAGGAGAATCCGGATGTCGTGATCGTGTCGGTGCATTCGGGAACCGGGCCTGGGGACGGCTCTATGCTGGAAGGGCAGGGACTGGATCTGTACAAGAGCCTCAGCGGAGTGGATTTCGTTGTCTGCTCGCACGACCACAGGCCGTTCGTAACCTGCTGCGACAGCATCGGGCTGATCAACTCGGGAAGCCATTGCCGCTTTGTCGGACACGGAACATTGCGTCTGACCGTTGATGACGGCAAGGTTGTCAAACGTACACATTCCACGGAATTGATTCCGGTTGATCCCCACAGGATTGACACTCAAATGGAAAAGGACTTTTACGAGGACTATCAGGCCGTGCAGGTCTTCACCACACAGGAGGTCGGCGAGTTGAAGGTGGATATGCGTACCCGGGATGCCTACAAGGGAATGTGCGACTATGTGAACCTTGTCCACACGCTTTGCCTCGGCTGCGCTCCGGCCCAGATCTCGATAGCGGCTCCGTTGACCTACGACGGGTTCGTCAAGGGCGGAACGTTGATCTACAAGGACTTGTTCACAATCTATCCGTTTGAGAACCAGCTCTATGTGATAACGATGACCGGAAAGGAGATCAAGGACTATCTGGAGACCTCCTACAACCGTTGGATAGTCACGGCTACCAAACCGACCGACCACGTGCTGAACATTGTTCAGAAAGATGACCCACGCACCGGCCAGAAGGGCTGGTCGTTCATCGAGCGAGCCTACAACTTCGACTCCGCCGCCGGAATCGACTACACAGTGGATGTCACAAAGCCTTTCGGCTCAAGGATCGTGATCACCTCTATGGCCGACGGAAAGCCGTTCAGTATGGATGAGACCTACAATGTCGCGATGACCTCCTACCGCGCCAGCGGTGGCGGCGGACTCCTCGCCGAAATCGGCGTTGACACGGACAAAATCGCTGAAAGAACCGTTGAATATTACCCGGAGATCCGCGAGATTCTTTATGAATATCTTAAAAAGAACCGTGTGATCGACCAGGCCGTCATCGGCGATCCTGCCAAGATCGGGCACTGGTCTTTCGTGCCGGAGAACATCGCAGGTCCGGCCATCGAGCGGGACATCAATCTCATATTCAAGAAATAACACTAAAATATTCAAATAATGATCAAACGAATTTTAACAGCATTCGCGGCACTCGCCGCCACTCTGACAGTCTCCGCCGCCGAATATGACGGGAAATGGATCGGCTGCAACTATGAGGGTGATGTCCTCAAGGGCAGCACCGTGCTTCCCGCTCGCTACCTTCGCAAGGAAGTAAAACTTGACGGCAAGGTGAAGGAGGCGACCCTCCGCATCAGCGGCCTCGGAGTCTATGACACTTGGATCAACGGGGAATATATCACCCGTGACCAGGAACTTGCCCCGACTGTCTCTGAGTACAGGACAAGGGTCTATTTCAATGAGTTCGATGTACGTAAGGCTCTCAAGAAAGGACAGAACGCTCTTGCCGTGAGCCTCGGTTGCGGCCGTTACACCACGATGAGGGAGCCGGGGATGAAGGGCTTCGGAGTCCCGAGGCTTTGGTACCGGCTGGACATTGTTTACACGGATGGCCGCACGGCGACCGTTGTCAGCGACGAGAGCTGGAAGATCACCTGTGAGGGACCGATCCGCGCCAACAACGAGTTCGATGGTGAGACCTACGATGCCCGTAAGGAATTGACCGGCTGGACAAAGGTCGGTTACGATGACTCCTCTTGGGCGAAGGCCTCATTGATGGACGCTCCGGGAGGAAAGCTGGTTCTACAGCCTAACCCGAACATCGCCGTTCAAGACATCGTCAAGCCAATCTCCATCACCAAGACCGATCACGGCTACATCCTTGATATGGGACAGAATATGGTCGGCCGCCTTCAGATCAAGGCCAGAGGCCTCAAGGAAGGCGACACCATCACGATGAAGTTCGCCGAGCTTCTCAAGGAAGACGGCACTCTCTATCTTGCCAACCTCCGTTCCGCCAAGGTGTTGGACACCTACATCGCAAAGGACGGCAAACCAATCGTATGGCATCCTGAATATGTTTACCACGGTTTCCGTTACGTTGAGATTAAAGGCCTGAAGAACGAGCCGAAACTCAGCGATTTCGAGGGACAGGTGATGTACGACAAGATGTCCGTCACCGGTCATTTCGAGACCTCCAATGCCGTCATCAACCAGATCTACCACAACGCATTCTGGGGAATCCGGGGCAATTATCGTGGTATGCCTACCGACTGCCCTCAGAGGGACGAGAGGCTTGGCTGGCTCGGTGACCGCACGATGGGTTGCTACGGCGAATCCTACATATTCAACAACCACGCCCTTTATTCCAAGTGGCTGACTGACATTCACGACGGACAGAACGAGGCCGGCAGCATCTCGGACGTCTGCCCTCGCTACTGGACCCTCTATCAGGACAATTTCACCTGGCCGGGAGCGTTCTTCACCGGCGCGGATATGGTCTATCGCCGTTTCGGGGACGACCAGTCCATCAAGGACCACTATGGCGCGATGAAGAAGTGGCTTGAATATATGAGGTCGAAGTATCTTAAGGACGGTGTTATGATCAAGGACACATACGGCGACTGGTGTATGCCGCCGGAGTCTTTGGAACTGATTCATTCGAAGGATCCCGCGAGAAAGACTGCCGCCCCTCTCCTCGCGACTCCGTTCTACTATTTCCTCCTGAACAAAATGATCGAGTTCGCTCCGATCGCCGGCCATCCGGAGGATGTGAAGATAT
This sequence comes from Lachnospiraceae bacterium, assembly GCA_963604455.1. Classification (GTDB taxonomy): domain Bacteria; phylum Bacteroidota; class Bacteroidia; order Bacteroidales; family UBA932; genus Cryptobacteroides. The sequence goes on from CAVCRL010000004.1 coordinate 39,783, forward strand.
TCAATGAATATGCAGCCGCGGCCCGTGAGGCGTTCAACTCCAAGTATTTCAACGAGAAGGAGGGCTTCTACGGCAACAACACCGTGACCGCCAACCTGCTTCCTCTTTATTTCGGAATGGTTCCGGCCGGTCGTGAGGGTGATGTGTTCGAGCATATCGTGCACAAGACCGAGGTGGATTGTGACGGTCACGTGAGCTGCGGAGTCGTCGGAATGATGGTTCTGATGCGCACGCTGACCGAGTTCGGCAGACCTGACCTTGCTCTTAAGATCGCCACGAACGAGACCTATCCGAGCTGGGGATATATGGCGAAGAACGGCGCGACCACAATCTGGGAGCTCTGGAACGGCAACACCGCCGATCCAGCGATGAACTCCGGCAACCACGTGATGCTTCTCGGTGACCTTGTGACCTGGTATTATGAATATCTTGGCGGCATCCGTCCAGCGGAGCCTGGCTACAAGTCAATCGAGCTGAAGCCTTACCCGATCGAGGGCCTTGACTGGGTGAACTGCTCGTACGATTCTCCATACGGCAAGATCGTCAGCAACTGGAAACGCACCGGTGACAAGTTCGAGTGGATCGTCGAGATCCCTGTCGGCACCACCGCCACCGCTCTCATCCCCGGCCCCGACAGCTCCCGCGAGTCCAAAACCCTCACCCCCGGCAAGCATCACTTCGTGACCGAACTGTAATTCCAGGTCTCTGAACCTGCCTCATCCGGTCGCTGAGCCTGCGGGCACTGAGCTTGTCGAAGTGTCGAAGCGACTGTAACAAGTAATCGTGTGTAACGACAGTGGAAAAAAGGCAAATGGCAAATTTTGCACGGTGGACCAAAATTTGCCATTTGATTTTTCCACTGTCGTTCGTTAAGTTTCACTGGCGTAAGCGAAAAAATAAAACCACGATTTTTGGTAACGTGCAAAAATCGTGGTTTTCCTTTTTTTCGCGTTCGCCCCCAAACTTACTCCCCTAAACAAGAATCCATCAGATCTGCTATCTGTTTGCGGTCAAGATTCTGCCCGATGAAGACGATCTTGATCATACGGTCACCATAGACCGGATCCCAATCCTTCCGCAGATTCTTGTCCCGGCGCATCATCTCCTGAAGCTGGTCCTCCGGCATCGTGGCGAACCACAGACCGGCGTCCTTGATGGATTTCTGGACTCCGGACTGCTCGAAGAGGTAGCACTTGTCCTTCTCGTCCGCGAAATAGCACAGCCCCTTTGCACGGATCACATTCTTCGGCCACTTCTTTGAGACAAGCCAATCAAACTTGTTGATGTCCAAAGGCTGACGGCGATAATAGACAAAGGTCCCGATGTTATATTCCTCAACCTCACCACCCTCGTGATCGTGATGATGATGCTCGTGCTCCTCGTGGTGATGCCCGTGGTCGTGTTCCTCGTGATGGTCATCCTCGTGATGCCCTTCATTATGCTCGTGTCCGTCGTGGTCGTCATCGAAATCAGCCTCGTTGCCCTCACCCTCGATAGCGTTGATCCAAGCCGCCGAAGTAGCCGTCTTGTCGAAATCGAACATCTTTGTATTCAGCAGCTTGTCAAGATCGATGTCGCCATAGTCGCACTCGAAGATCGTCACCTTCGGATTCAGAGCCTTCACGATGCTGCGGACCCTGCCGAGCTCCTCCGGCTTGACCTCGGACGCCTTGTTCAGAAGCACGATGTTGCAGAACTCGATCTGCTGGATCACAAGGTTCTCAAGGTCGTCCTCCTCCAGGTTGCCCTTCTTGAGAGCGTCCCCGCAGGCGAACTCGCTCTGCATCCTCAGCGCGTCCACAACGGTCACGATGCAGTCAAGTTTGGGGACGTTCGATTGGGCATATTCAGGAACAAGCTTCGGGAATGAGCAGATGGTCTGAGCGATCGGGGCCGGCTCGCATATTCCACTCGCCTCGATGACGATGTAGTCAAACTTGCCGGAGCGGCAGAGGTCGTTCAGCTGGGCGACCAGGTCCATTTTCAGCGTGCAGCAGATGCAGCCGTTCTGGAGAGGGACAAGGCTGTCGTC
>CAVCRL010000005.1:0-40283 GCA_963604455.1 Lachnospiraceae bacterium
GCCTCTTCGTTGAAGTCGGCCAGGACGGCGGCTTCGAATTCGCCGGGAGCATAAAAATCATCCTCCTCTTCCGAAATAACAGGAAGATTCTTTATATCTTCTTCTGTAAGTAGCATATCATCAATAGTATATACGTCATAATCCAGTAGCGGCGAAATGCGTCGGAATCCGTTTTGATCTACCCAAGAACTTTTCTTATCAAAAGTCAAGGCAAATCAAAACAGATTCCATCACTGCTAACCGAACACTTTCCGGAACGCCCGGAGATTGAAATTGTGGGAATTGTGATCCTCGATTATCGCGAAGGTCACAAGGAGGAACTTATTGCGGAACTCATCTTCGTTCAGGACGGACTTGAAGATCGACGCCATCTCCTCGGGCGGATTCCTGAACGCTCCGCAGCCGAAGGCGCCAAGGACAAGGGCATTGTGGTGATGGCGGAGGGCGAGACGGAATATTGTCCGGATCTTGTTCGCGGTGATTGACTTGGCCTGAGGCGGCATATTCCCGTCACGCGTCAGTTTCAATGGATGGTGCCCATTGAGGTTCAAAGCCGCACAGGTGACCACCGCGCACTGGAACGGTTCCTCCATAAAGGTACAATCAAGCCCTTCGCGGAAGAATGTCACATACGGGGAATATATGGCGCTGTAATTCAGATTGTCAAGAGGATAGTTGTCACCGGTCCTGTGCGTATAATGATATTTCCGCGCATATTCCTCATTGAAAGTGTAGATTGACCTGGCAAGCGTGCTCCTGCGGCAAAGGGTCTCCTCCTGGGCACGGGCGCCGTTTTCAACACCTCCACCAGGGTGGCCACCGCTCGCGAAATTCAGCATCACCGGATTATAGCCTTTCGCGACCAAGCGCTTTGCTGCCTCTATACAATCATTATTCTCCACAACAATCTCAGTTCCACCGACGACCACCGGAGCGTCAACCACAGGCTGCTCCCGATGCCAGCATTCAGCCCCTTCCAGCATCGGCCGCAACGGAGGAAGATTCACCAACTTCCCGGAAGGAGCGGTGTAATAACAATCATTAATCACAGCGATTGTCTCTGAGAATATCTCAGCGTTTCTTTCCTTGCGCGCTGTCACCGCAGGGTCATAAGGTCCTTTTCTCATAGTGCTTCTATTCATCCTTAAATTAATATGTTCTTTCTTGTCGTTACTTTCTCTTTTACTTTATTACAGTGAAATCGCTTTCCGTTGACTCTCAATAACTTGCCAAACGCTGGCAGGCGAATCAGGAGGGCAGGATTCACTAATATATTCAATTACAAGCAGTTGCTCCGCACTGACATTCCGGCAAGAACTGTACTTCCTGCCCGTCAGCGTCACTGACACTGGTAATACGCCGCATCACGGCAATCCGCAACCAAAATCGTGAATATTTTCGTTTTTTCCAAGTTGTCCAGATAGGCTGGACAGGTCCGGGATTTTGGCATAATTTTTAGTACTTTCCCCACCGCGCAACCTAACAATGGTCCGCCACAGATAGATAAACTTAAATATTAACTTTATGGGAAAACTATTCTCCTTTAAGTCAGTCAGCATCTCTGACTCCACAATCCTCGCCGCCCAACACGGTGACCGCAAAGCACAAGAAAAAGTGATCCGGGACTGCACAGGCCTGACGGCAGGGCTGATCAAAAGCTTCGGCCGATCCCTGAACACATATTCAGCAGAAGAACTGACGCGCATAGGAATGTGGGTCACTTTTAATTGTCTGCGTGGATTCGCCCCCGAAAAAGGCACTCCGTTCACGGCATACGTCAGATCTGCCATACACAAGAAGTTCATCACGATGACCAACGAGCAAAAGCGCTTCGTTTCCATTGATGAAGGCTGGGACAGCGAGGACAGCGATGAAGCAAGATATGACTTCACTGAACATAACTCTGAATATTCAACCTCCAGAATGGAGGACCGCGAGAACGCCGCCGTCCGCCTCAAGCATCTGTTGGAATATACCGACATAACACCGTGCGAGCGACGTGTGCTTGATGAAATGATCCGGCTGACTAAGGAATACATCTCCCCTACCGACGAGATGATCGCAAAGCGCCTCGGGATAAGCCACCAAGCCGTCTCCAAAAGCCGCAAGAAACTCTTCAGCAAACTCCGTAAGACAGACAAGCGCATCAACCAGGCTTGGGGACTCGCCGGATAAAGATGGCGACTGAAAGCGAAGCGACCGAAAGGGCTCAGGAAAGTCCTTCTACCTTCTCCAGATATGTCACCCGTTCCCTGGCCGCCTTTTTTGGATCGGCGATGCCGATTCTGGAAGCGGCCTGACGGGTCTTCCTGTAGAGGTACTTGTCAAGTCGGCGAGCCTGCGAACGGGTATATACATTATTCTCCGCCTTCACAAAGTTTTGGATATGCTTGGAAAGGCCGTCCATTTTCTCAAACAGCTCGCACTGTTTATCCTCCGGCACGGGTTCTCCGGAAGTCACATCCTTTGAATATATTATGTTATAGTATTGATGGGCGATCTTCTTGAACTCCGCATCGATCTTATCCTTGCGGATGCGTATCTCTCCGGTACGGCGCATCTCATATCCGACAAACGCCACCCAATCGGAAGCCGCACCATCACCTGGCCCCCACCGATATACATTCTTTGACTTGGCTTTCCAGAATTCCGCATTCGTTTTCCGGCCCGACTTGCAATCAGCCACATCCTTTCTTTGATGCGGAACCAGTTTGCAGGCTATCAGCCTGCTGTAGTAGGACTCCAGATAGTTCTCACAAGCCTTCTCATCAGTGTGCATTAAAAGAATGTCATCGCAATAGCGGATGAAAAGTTTGTCCGGAGAATCCGACTCCACGATCGGCTTGTCCACGACCCTCATAACCACATTGACAATTATGCCGGACAGGGCGCCACCTTGCGGGATGCCTAATTTTCTCCCGTTCTTTGCGGCATAGAATTCTTCTTTCGTCGTGTAGCAACCGGAAGAGACAAAAGCGTCATCGCTCACCCACTTGAACCTGCATACCGGTTCCGGACACACTTCGCTTCGATGCCTTCGGACTTCATTCTTCCAATATTCCGGATCATCATTCTTGCTCATCACGTTTTCAGGATAATCAAACGAATCCAGATAAGCCCTTATCACGCGGCGCAAGGAATCGAAATCACCGTCCGCGGCTCCATCCCTCAATTTCACCTCAGCAAAGAGATCCTCAAAACACTCTACTATCACATCGTGATTGAATATGTCGTAGAACTTCTGGATGTCGCACTCCCCTACATAAATTGACTTCCGGTTGTTCCGTCTCCTGAAATCCGACACAAGGTCGATGGCATCCGTGTACTTAGGCATTTCATATCGCTTTCCCTCAACACGTCTCGCAGCACGCATAAACAGCATATTCCTATGGAAATACTTGTCAAACTTCGCAAGGATGTACTGATAGGCAAGCGCCAGGATAATCTTGGTCTTCAAATCTGAATATTTACAGATAGGACGATATATGAAGTCCCCACTCCCGGCGTCCTTCTCCTTGAATTTCGCAAGGATACGTGGAGACTCCAAGACGAGCGGCTCAATCCCGGAAAGACTATTCCGAACGGACGAGACAAAATCATTCAAGTTACGCACCCACAGTGCTTCTGGGTATAAACCACGTTTTTTCTTGATTGCCTGGTATACACGAACCGTTGCCCGCTTCTTCTTGTTCGTCCAGACAGCAAGTCCAGACGTGGCTTTCGGTGGCAATTTTCCGTGCCCAGGATTGCCCCAAAGTTTGTGCGGGGGTGTCATCGCCTTAAGTTCGTTAAAAAGAGGGTCCGAGCCAAAAGGATTCGTCGCATTTTTCTGTATTTTGGCAGTATACTTTCCTCTCTCCTTAGCGATAAGACGGAATATTTGATCATCGGTCGCAAAATCGGCCAAGCTTTCAAATGATGATTTTTCCATAATAAAAAAAGGAGAACTGCCACACTCACGTTCTTAATCGATGGCCTGGGATCTTACAATCCCAAGCAAGCAGGGTTTCTTTCAGCTTTTCACCAAGCCCGTGAAAAAGCGGAGAGTAAAATCTAATATTATAATCTGAATCAAGTTGTCTTTCCTTTTAAGCAAAAGGACTTTCACGGGCAGTTCTCCAAATGCAAATTTAATAGAAAAATTCTAATCCACTAATCAAAAGAGTCCGATAATCGTTAGCGCGGTGACGGCCACACCAAGAAAGATCAGTGTCGCGTCACTTTCCCGGACCAACGAATAACAGACCCGCTCTCCGCTCGAAAAATCAGTGCAACGCTTGGCTTTGATCACAAAGGGAGCCACTATTCCGGACACATTTTTGTTGATAAAGAACGTTGCCACTCCTGACACGGCACTGACAACCACGTCTCCGGCAATCCACTTCCAAGTCAGCCACACAGGCTCACCGTAAAGCGGGATATAACACAGCATCACCAAGTTGGCCAGGCACAAGACCGTCATCACCAAGTTGCCCAGGCTCATCACATAAAGATCTTTTCTTGACAAAAGGTCTCTGAACTCTTGTTTTACAGACTCATCGTCAGCAGTGAATGTATCCACAAAAAATCCGTAGAATTTACGAATATCCAGCACCGTGATCACCACAAAGATCAGGATGAAAGCCAGTAATAAAAATTTCCAAATCATAGCATCATTATTATTTATAATGAATACACGGAAAGCACTCTTTCCGCAACCATAAACTATAAAAAGTGCGAACTATGTCTTTTAATAACCGTGTCCAGATAGGCTGGATAATATTTGAACTATGGCACTGTTTTTATTGTTATCAACCGCCGCACGGCCTCAACCACGAGAAGAGCACCTCTTCACGACATACGTCCACCAGACCATACAGAACAATGGCCGCGACATTTGTCAAATTTTGGTTGAGAAACAGCGAAGAAGATAGTATTAACCATAAAAATGAAAAGACTATGAGAAGAAGAAACAATGACTTTTTCAACTTGGAAGACATCGAACGGAAATTGCTGGCCCCGTCACCTAAGGAGCTTGAGAACCTGACTCTGCTCAAGGCGGTGGACGGCATCGTCTCCAGATCCAGCGACTCGGGCCTGACGGATGAGTTTATGAATATGGTCGAACCGTTCTCCGCCTACCTTGGCGAGAGGCTGAAAATCACGAAGACACAGGCTGTGTTGTTCTCCTTGTTCATAGAACAGTCCGGATGGTCCGCGGTCACGCTTGAGAACCTCTGCTCACATCTTCAATGCCACCGGACATCATTGCTGATGCATCTGGATGAGATTGAGGATCTTGTCTCCAAAAGGCTGCTCAAACGAAACAGCGGGATCGACTCTTCAGGCTACAATGTACCGATGGGTGTGCTGAAGTGCCTGGCAGCCAACAAGCCGTTCATCGCTCCGGAATATTCAAAGATGACTGAAGAGGAATTGTTTGACACCATTATGGATCTCTACGAAAGGAATTCCCGCAATGACCTTGACGACGAGTCACTGTTCCTTGAAATCAACTCAGTGCTGAAGGCCAACCAGGAGCTTCCGTTTGTCAAGACGCTTTCGTGCTACACGAAGAACAAAGACTTGAAGACGGTTGTCGTCTATCTGTGCGCGCTGTATGTGAGCGAATGCAAGGACAAGTTCGACCAGTCCGACATCCGGGACGCCCTTCAGTCCCCGAAATCTTTCCGAGCGATGCTGAGGTCTCTGGAAAGAGGTGAGAACCAGCTGATCACGGACGGACTTCTTGTCTTTGACTCGGCCGAATCGTTCTTTGACAGGGGCTCCTACAGGTTCACGAAAAAAGGGCTGAAGAAATTCCTGCCGGAGCACAAGATGAAAAGCAGAAATGAGACGAATGACATCAACAACAGCCTCGTTTCCCACAAGAAGGTGACGGAGAAAAAACTGTTCTTCAACGCGGACGTGAACGCCCAGGTGGAAAGGCTCGCCAATCTTCTCCAACCACAGAATTTCAAGAATATCACCGCCAACCTTGAAAAGCACGGGATGAGGAAAGGCTTCGCCTGCCTGTTCTACGGCAGCCCAGGCACCGGCAAGACAGAGACTGTCTATCAGCTGGCGCGCGCCACAGGAAGGGACATATTCCCGGTCAATGTGGACCAAATCAAGAGCATGTGGGTGGGACAGAGCGAGAAGAACATCAAGGCAGCCTTCGCGGCGTACAAGGAGATGTGCTCCAAAAAGAAGATCCAGCCTATAATGCTGTTCAACGAGGCCGACGCGATTTTCGGAATACGCCGGGAGGGTGCCGAGAGCGCCGTGGACAAGATGGAGAATGCCATCCAGAACATCATCCTTCAGGAGATGGAGTCGATGGAAGGCATCCTCATCGCCACAACCAACCTTACCGACAACATCGACAAGGCCTTCGAGCGACGTTTCCTCTACAAGATCGACTTCAAGAGACCGGAAACCGCCGTAAGAGCCAAGATCTGGGAATCCCTGATCCCCGGCCTCTCTGACGAGGTCGCCACCAGGCTCGCCTCCGAATTCGATTTCAGCGGCGGCCAGATCGAGAACATCTCCCGGATGAAAGCCGTGGACGCCGTCCTCACCGGCAACGAATCCCTTGACTACAACGTGCTGTCTGAATATTGCCGCACCGAGACCCTCAGGCGCGCCGGGAACATCAAGAAGATCGGATTCTGATGGCATTGAATGCCATCAGAATACCGAGGTCTCAGATTTTCACAAGTACTCCGGACGTAGGGTAAAAAAGAATCGTGCCCACCACTTTTTTACCAGAAGTTTCAAGAGCGTGTCGGTAGCAATCCAACTGCGGAGCATATTTGCCAGCATAGAAATCACTTGTCCTGTCGGTCAGTTCTTCGATTGGCCGAGGACAAGTTTTATAGTCCACCAGCACCACACCATCTCTGGTCTCATAAACGAGATCCATACTCCCTGAAATCACCTGTCCGTCACGAGCTTCCTTGAATGGCAGTTCTCTATGCAGGGATATCGGATCACCATACGTGTTTTTCATAAAAGAATAGAACGACTCAACCGTTTCCGAAATCTTATCCGGCTCATTCAGTGGAGCGAGCAGATGGAAGTCCCGCGCCAAGGATTTGATCAGAGCGGTGTTGTCCTCTCCTAATCTCCAGCCAAACAGGACCTGATGGAAATAAGTGCCGTAATCAGCAAAATCACCTTCAGACTTCACATTTATCCTGTCAGAGACTCTTTTCACAATCCTCACCTGCGCATTAGCCATCAGTTCTTCATTCACCACAGCACTTGGCTCAACAAATTTTTCTTTGTAAAGTGTTCTGACCGCAGGAGTCGAAAGTACTTTGAAAGAAGCCTCCGGAGCTCTTGGATCTATGTTCTCCGCGGCAGGCTTAAATGGCTGGACCGTCATAACATCGTCCGAAAGAAACGGGAACGGACGTGCCTGAGAAGCACTTCCGGTCAAAGCATCCAGCCAGGAGACTTTATCTTTCTTGGCAGCGGTTATCAAGTGCGTTCTGGCGCGCGTCAACCCGACGTACATCAGCCGCTTCGCCTCCGCGAGTTTTTCCTGACGAACATTATTAGCCAAGACGCTGGTTTTCAGATCTGGCTCTATAACATCCTGAGCAAAACCGGTCTTAGGCAAGACGTACACACCTACATTTCCGTCCGCATCCTTGAACCGTCCAACTCCAATGATATCCTGCTTAACGTCTATCTTATCAGGGTTCATATCAAGGGAACAGCAGATCACAGTGTGCCACTGAAGGCCTTTCGACTTATGGTAAGTTCCAACAAAAACACCATTCTCGTCTGATAAACCGTTCACTTCATAATTCGAGACATATGTCAGGAAGCCGGACAATGACGCACCCTCTCCATTCAGACGGCAATGTTCTTCATAAGTCTTGGCAGCAGCCAGATAGCCATCAATAAAAAGGGACGCAGACACCGGATTCTCGATTCCGGACAAAATCTCCTTCACTCCAAACTCCGTCACCAGACTGTCAATCGCCGCGGCGACCGATTGCCGCCTGATAGGCTCGCACAGAGCCAGCAGCCTCTTGATCACCTGTTCTTCGTCCCAACGATTTCTTGCCTGACCATCCTGACGGGAAAGCCTCAAATCTTCGATTCTGTCGGAAAGAATATCCTCAATATGGTGGCCAGGCTCACTGCCCAACAGGACAACCGCCTTCGAGTACGCATCCTTTTCGTTCACAAGCAACGACACAAGGGCATTCATAAATGAATATGACCGCGAATTCTCTTTCTTACTCTTCGCATCCACCTGTGTGTTGACCGGCAGTCCCAATCCTCTGAGCAAGGAAGCCATTTCGACACAATCATAATTATTTCTGAAAAGGATAGCCACATCCTTCGCCTTCAAGCCTCTCTCTTTTATCAGAGAATTCACCTTCAACGCCAATTCCTTATAGAACGAATCATTATTACCGACATCAAACCACCAATGCTCCGGCTTCTCATCAGCATCTCCATTGCCTCCATCCGCCTTCTCCAAACGTACCAATTCCGGAGCGATCTCACCCTCAAACGCCCGCTCGAAAATCTGATTTGTGAAATCCACAAGTGTTTTGGTGGATCTCCAGCTTTTCTTCAGTGTTGTAATCATATTTCCGTTCTCGTCCACGACATCCAGCTGCTTTGGAAATTCATCCGTAACACTCTCAACAACACTCAAATCCGTCCCTCTGAATCCATAAATAGACTGTTTCTTGTCTCCGACATAAGTCACTGACTCCATCATGGATCCTAGCTTTTCAAAAATCCTGACCTGAAGCGGCGAGCAATCCTGAAACTCATCCACAAACAAAGATTTGTAATTGCTTCTGATCTCCTCCTCCACGTCCTTGATTTGAAGAAGATCGTAAAACTTTCTTTCAAGGTCGTTGAAATCCAGCAGACAACGTGACTCCTTGAATGCGGCATATTCATTTCTCCACTTCTCGGCAAGGGAAAATATTCTATGAATATACTCTTTCTGCAACTCGGCAACTTCCGGTGAGCACGCCATAGCCCTTTGTATGCGCAACAATTCCGATAGTTCATCAAAGGCCACTTTTTCAGCAAACTTTTTAGGCTGATATTGCCCAGATTTTTTATCAAATACCACACTCAAGACCTCGCTAAGAAGATTATACGTCAAGGCGAATGTAGAGTCGGATAATTCGGGATCAATCAGTGCCTTTACCTTATCGGCAGCGTTTACGGCATAACGATTGCCTGTCGCCAAATTATGACATAAGCTCATCAACGTCTTGCAAAGACTTTCGAAATCGGTTTTTTGGTTAAGATACGGATTCTTGTAAAACTCCTCCACGAGCCTGATCGACTCTTTCTCTCCCGATTTAACATCTTCCACACGGAAATTATGAATCGTGTTCACTATAGCCTTCAAGTCATCGAGCCAAAATTTTGTATCAGGCACTTTTAGATATTTGCCATCCTTATTAGTTGTCGTCAAGCCAAAGAACTTCCTATACTTGTCGAAAAAGGCAATGTCTTCTTCTGTCACACACGATGCCAACGACTGATTGACATAGAACCGAACATCTTCCTCCGGCATTATCCTAACGTCCGCGCTGACTCCGGCAAGATACCAGAATCTGCTCAGCATCTGAAATGCAACGGAGTGGATCGTGCCAATAGCCGCATTGACAAGCCTGGAAGCCTCGTCGAACATTCCCTTATCCTCTAGAATCTTCTTGGTCCTTTCCTGCAATTCCGCAGCCGCTTTTTTTGTGAAAGTCGTAGCTATAACCTGATCACCACGCACCTTTACGTCCTTTCCGTTCCTAACGATTCCATTCTGAATCTGGCCGGCCATCTCGTTCACGATACTGTAGGTCTTACCGCTGCCGGCGCTTGCGCTTATATACTTTGTATTTTTCATAGATTACCTCAACCCTTTAACGTTAGAGTAAATATTGTCATACTTTATTTTCTGATTATCCTCATTGATAGGGAATAATCTATTTTCCGACTCTGACTTTCCGTAATCCGTCACATCTGAAAGAAGACCTTCGCCCAGCTCTACGATTCCTTTCTCCAGTTGTTTCCATCTGAAATCAAAGGAATTACCAAGCAATTCCATCAAGTCGCCTTCGACACGTCCTTTGTCAGCCGGAGCGATTGGAGTGACCATCTCGAACTCATCAGACGTGAATATCTCCACATCAGGTAAAATGACGTAAGCCTTCCTCACCGCCTTGCCGGCGAACTCTCCCGATTTCCGGACGACATATTCGTAAACAGCCAATTGGAGAGCCTTGTTCTGTGCCACCCTTTTCTCATAAGAAGCGGGAGCAGAGGTGTTCTTGAAGTCAAGTATCACCGGATTTCCGGCGTTGTCAGTAAGAATCATATCCACTCTCGCCGCAAGAGACTTACCCTTCCACTCACAAGAATATTCCTTCTCGGAAGCATAGAACGTCAGATTGTTCAGCAGGATGAAGTGTTTCAACCTTTCAATCCCCTTGGCAAGCCTCACCTCAAGTTCTTTTCTGGCGACCACATTCTCGTCCAGAAGCAAAACCGCCCCACATTCGAGAATAGACCGGTCAAAGCTTTCCTTGAACGGAGTCCCTTCTGTAAACATAATCTGGATTACTTTGTGGGCCACATTTCCCATAACCGCATCCACCAAGGATTTGTCGAAATATGTCGGCTCACGCAGATTCGCGGCATAATTGCAGACATAATCGAAAGGATGTTGCACAAGTGAATCCAGTGATGAATAGCTCTCCGTTTCACGCCTTGAAGGAATGGCGGTGGATCTGAGTTTGATCTCGTGTGATTCATCAGTGTTTTCCGCATAGTTGTCAATCCTGGCTCGCTCCTCATACGCCTCATCCGGGATTTCAGGATAGTCTTTCACAAAATCCTTGAAATTTCCGATCCGCGCCTCAAGGCGGACCTGCAACGGATGCTTCGTAGTCGGCGCATTGTCCGCATAATCCACGTAAATCAAAGTCAATTTATCCTTTGCCTTGAATAATGGCATCGCCTGAACATCGTCACGGAATCTCAGTTCCTCCCCAACCGTCCATTCTTCACAACCAAGTCGTGCCTTCTCTCTGGCAGTCAGAAATTTGAACTGTCCGGACGGCGCAGACACGTTATACATATCAACCCAAACCACTTCCGAAGCAGGATCCAGAATGTCACCCGGCGAGGCAACTACTTCACGACCTCCACATTCAGTGTGATACAGATCATATTCATCACCGTGACAGAGTTGGATCACCATTCGGCGCAGGGTGACGCCATCCAGATCACCTTCATATCCATTGACAACCGCACCCATCAAGTCGAACAGACTCTTGAGGGTAGAGAATTGAGCGACAGCTCCCGGCATTGTCTGATAATGCTCAGACTGCGACATCGCGACAGCCCATTGGGACATATTACCGCAGAAACCAACGATCTTATCCTTCTCTACCGTCTTGGATGGCTTGATAATAAACCGATTGACAATCCTGTCAAATTTGGCGACATGCTTCTTTCTTTCGCTCTCATCAATGACCTCGTTGTCACGAATCGCATTACGTTCGTCTGTTATGGCCTTGTCCCACTCCTTGTTGAACAAACCACCCGAATCCTTGACAGCACGCATCAGGCTGAACCTCAAATTACCCAAAGGACTCACTGGAGCCTGAAGCCAGGAAACGACAGAGCCAATGTTGGCTGGATATTGGAAAAGTGACATCCCGATCTTGAACAACTGTACTATCTGAGGTTCGGAATCCTCAATCGAAGAACCGGAACGAGGTTGTCCCAAATATGTCTGGATATTGTCCATGCGCTTTGTGGACGAACAGACGAACAGTCTTTTCTCAGAAGCCGGGATAGTGGTCGCCACATACTTGACTGCCTCATCCTCTGTCTTGAAATGCAAGACATTGAAAGTGCCGTCGTCCTTGTTCAGCAGGATTTTCTCATTATTGTCGAACAACCTGGACTGGATTATCCCGAGGTTGGTTCCTGCCGGAGCCGCCCCTTTTGAGTCAAGGCAGGACACCTTGGTTCCATACTTTTGGAGATTCTCAAGCAAGTGCAGGAACATCGGTTTCGTAAACAATTCAGGGACGACCAATTCCGTTCCATTCGGAAGAACCTGCGTCTGGGATGTGACACGAAGCATTTCCGCCCATTGGTCTGCCGTTCCCTTAATGTCCTCACACTCTATAGAGGTGATGAGGTCAAGTTTCCAGTTACCATGTTCGCCAGACGGTGACCAGCCATTGAGAACAAGTTCGTCGCGCCATTCCAAAACCTTGGCCGCGGCGGCCATCGGGTCAATCTCAAATGACCTTTTTAGAGGACAGGCATCGTCCACAACCTTATTCAATCCTTCAAGGCACGTCACCAAGCGATCTTTGTCACTCGGGGCGACACGGTGAATGCCGGAATAATCCTGCAGGAGTTTAAGCAAACCTGCCTCCCCGGTCACGACCTGTCCCAAGCGACAACCATCAATATTCTGATGGCAGCGTCCGGTAAAGTCAGGATGAAAGAATATTTTCATAGACATTAATGTTTTTTTCTTGTGTTATTACCTTCATAAGTCATTTTCCGCAACCAAATTCGTGAATATTTTCATTTTTTCCAATTTTTGGTTGCATATTCCGTATTCTGGTAGTATTAACTAGAAACAACAAAATGAATATGAAATCAGTTTTTGACATCGTGGTCATCAGGGGCACCACCAGAAGAGGTCCACATTATCCATCATACAAGGTGACGGAAAGAAAGATCGCAACCGCGACAACTGTAGAATCTGCGGAGCGGCTCATCCGTGAGCATGTAATCATATGTTGCGAATATTACTATATGATGCCTGTCATCCACAGTTTCCGCGTGGAGGAGAGGCCACTGGACACTCTTACAAAAGGTTGTTATTCCATCAGAATTTATGACAAGGAAGGGGTAAAGATTGATGAATCCTTGTGCTCAAGTATCATCGATGACAAGCAATCATACCCTGGCCGCACACCAGAGCAAATAAGATTCAAACCTGGAGACATTGTTGAGTTTCTGTACAGAGATGAAATCAACCTCGGCTTTGTAGCCTCATGCCCGCCTACCGTAGAACTCGCTATGCGGATAAAGGCCAAGGGTTTTGACATGGATGACACGGATGACGCATATACGATTATGACAACATCGGATTACGCCTCACACCGGCATATATATTCAGTGTTTGTGTTCAAACCACAATTCAAGATTCCTCCCGCCGTAGAAAACCGGTTACGAGAAGCGTATAACATGTTCCTATGCTCCGACTAATGAAACAAGAATCCTATCTCTCAAACTATAAATTACAATATGACATTCGGTTGTCCGACAATGGAAAGATTGTCATCACCGAAAACGACTTCGGCGAATAATATGTGTTTATATTCCTCCAAGATTCAAGATCTGACTCATCAAGCGTAATTCTGTCACTCAACACCAGGACATTCTTGTCATTGATCGCATCAATATATTTCGCATAAAAAGCATCGCCGGATTTTATTGTCGCCTCGATGACACCTCTCATTTCCGGATCAGGGATCTTCTTGAACCGGAAGCCTGAATCAATCATTTGATCGCAATATTTCTTGAAGATCTCGTACATTTGCCAATAATTCTCTCCGTAATGCTTTCTGAAAAATGATTTTTCTTCATAGATCAAGTCATCAACCTCTTCTATGTAAAGCTTGGCCATAACATCCGTGATATAGAAAGGGCTAACGCACCGCTCCCCTATCACCACGGCCGAATACACAATCAGAGGGATTAATGATGACAACACGACTGTCACATCTCCCCCCTTATTGACCTCAAAGAATTCATCCGCAATGGCATTTACCCTCCTGCGCACCTCATTTGATTCCACCGGACGATAGTTTCCTGCCGAAAGTGCCACTTTGATATTCCCATCAACCAACACTTCCCCGTAGCGTAGCACCGACCAGAACTTGGCGCCTTCAATACTTTCTCCCGATTGCTGAACCATATCATTTGCGTAGGTAACCGAGTTCCGTGAAATAGTCCGTGTTCGCAAGACGTTCGGCCTTCATCTCAGCTAAAGTTTTCGCGCCGTGTGAAAGGAAAGTGTCCTCAAGCGCTTTCACAAGAGATTCAACCTTTGCGTCAAGAGGTTTCACTTGGATTTCCTTGATATAGTCCAAAGCGGAATGTGAATTGAATGTGAAATTCACATTGCTTCCTTTTTCTACCGCCCACAGGCTTGCCTTCAGGAAAAACTCCGCTTTCCTGAAATGTCTCTTGCTTATGGCGTTACTGGCATTGACAACATATTCATAAAGAGAGCGGTCAATCGCACTGCCTTTCTCCAGAAAATATTCCAAAGCTTTTCGTGTCGCTCCCCAACCGAGCCCCTTATAATATTTAAGATCCATCACGCAATTCACAATCTGGTCGTGAAAGACGCTTTCCACATATTGCGGCAGCGCCTCTTCCTCGACGGTTCTCCTGAGTCCGGGGACGCCTTTTTGAAGTTCCGTTATCGGAAGAGTCCGGCACTTGTCACTCCACTCAAACTCGAACTCCCCCGGCCAGCACCGTTCGTGGTAAAAAATCACCAGAAGAAGCCGCACCTCACCAGACCTAAGAGAATCACTATGCCCGACCGCATATAGCGGAGAGCCGATAACCTGCTTCCGCAGAAGGCGCGCCTCGAATTGTCGAAGTTCCTCCACACCCACATATTCCCCCGGAGCCTGCCAGATCTTGATCACGAAATGCCACGAGTTCCTGAAAGCGCCCATCTTTTCCAACTGATCCATACATTCTGCAAGAGGCTTGCTTCCAGAGGATTGCGCCAAATAGAAACTATACTCATACGAGAATTTGTCGCAAAGAAGAGCCGTGTCATTTTCGGTAATCGCAAGATCATCTTCGGGATCGATCAACATTTGAAGAACCTCCTCTTTGCTGTACCTTTCAAGCTCAATCCACTCGCCACCTATGCGAACAACATTCGGATTGCCTTCATCCTCGCTCCCGACATATTCCATAACCGTAAAAAAGTTGAACTCATTAGTACACAGCCCAAACGGCGACCCAACGCAGACTTCCCCATCAAACCTGCGGACCCTCGTCAGAACCTCCTTCCCCTTGTCGTTGATGTAATATTCACGCCCATCCTTGACCACAGTGAACACCGTATTGTCGCCGAATGTGCTTTGAATATATTCGTACTCCGGCGCGATGACAACCTTTCCATCCACCTTGAAGCCGGCCTTCCCCTCCTTTACATAAGGCCTAAGTTCCTCAGGCATATAGCCATTCTCGATGCACCCGGGACTCTTATTGCAATAAGTTCCATCCCGGCGAATGAACAAGATGTTATCCCGACTCTTTCCGATGAAAGCGAACTCCGCCCGATGAATGACCGTCCCGTCAATGTCCCTCATCCCGAAAAGCCCATCCTCCACGAAAACCTCTCCCCTTCTCTCCCGCTCCCAAGAAGATTGAATATCCTTTACCCTCTGCTCGACTGTTGCCATAACTACTATTCTTTAATATTATGGAATACACGAATGCATTGCTTTCCGCAACCAAAAACAAAAAAATCTTGAAAGATAAATGAATACAGAAGCTTCTTACATAAATTTAGATAACAATATCGGATTGGACAAACTCTTGTCCTATAGTACTGATGTTAAAATGATCGCGATCCAATGACACTTCTCTGCAATAGTTTTTATGTCAAATACTCGATTTACGTTGAGGCAATATAATAGCCTAACAGACAAGGTATGGCAAAACATTTCGGACTTATGCCTAAGATGTAAAAAGTAGCTTTCTGTACCTAATGCTAATCAGGGATGTTTCCTCTTGTCGATTTAGTTGCGAATTTACGAAACGCCTTCAGCCCAAAGCCTTATAAACTTCTCCACGCCGAAAGAGGAGTTTTTCAAATTTTTGTTGTAATGTTGCACTTGCTTTTTGACTCTGCCAAGCGTGCATCAGTATTGAACTATTCTGATATTTTTCGTAATTTTGAACATTAGGCAAATAAACATAATTATGTATAATGATATCGAAGCGTTAGTGGATGAAATAAACACATTCTCACAAGAACGTGATTGGGATCAGTTTCACAATCCCAAAGACTTGGCAATTGCTTTGTCTGTAGAAGCATCTGAACTCTTGGAAACTTTCTTATGGAAGAAGGCGGAAGATGCTGACAAAGAAAAAATCAAAGAAGAGTTGGCGGATGTATTCAATTATGCGTTTCTTTTAGCTTCGAAATGCGGTTTTGATATCGCTGAAATCATTCGTGAGAAAATAGTCATCAATGCAAAAAAATACCCTGTCGAGAAATCAAAGGGCAAATCCACAAAATATAACAAACTTTAAATCATCATCATTATTATTATGTCATTTCTACAGTCAGAGACCCATAGGAAAATTGAGTCTTTTGCCATTGATGCAAAGGACCCGACTAAATTTATCAATGATGTTCAGGAATATCCTAATGGCGAGAATTGGCCAGTTGTCTATATACTTGACAACTCAAAAAAGAAATTGCTATACGTCGGAGAGTCAACAAGTGCGACCCGTAGAATGAAAGAGCACTTCTCCAAGGCAAACAGAAACTATAATGATAGGATACAATTAAACAGAGCCCACATCATTTTCGATGACACATTCAACAAGTCAGCCATTCTTGACATTGAGCAAGAACTGATTAGGATGTTCGGAGCTGATAGTTCCGGGTATACTTTGCAGAACCGCAATGATGGACAATCTGTACAGCATCAATATTATGATAGAGATCAATATAATAATAGTTTAAAATTTATTTGGAAAGAACTGAAAAATAATGGTCTCGCAAAAGACTCTTTCGAAGATGTAAGGAACAGTAACCTTTTCAAATATTCACCATTCACCGCATTGACAGACGAACAAGAGAGAATATGCAATGAAATTTTGGACAACCTGATCAAATCTCTTTGCGACAAGAAAAAATTCAATGCTGTCATTGAAGGAGTTGCAGGTACGGGAAAGACTGTTGTTCTTATAAAAGTTCTTTCGGAATTGGTGCGGTTATCCAAGTTGACTTCTTCAGTTTCACAAGTTAGTACCAACGGGAAGTATGATGATGACTCTGAAGAATTAGTATTGGAGGAAAAACAAAAAGAGGCTGAACGAATCTCACAATTAAAGAGATTTTTCCCTGATGGGTTGAAAATAGCTTATGTCGTACCAGCTTATGTCGTACCATTATCAGAGCTTATCAGACCGTTTAAAAAAGTAATTAAAGCGGTTTGTGGTGATGACAGTATCGTAAAGACAGCTACAGAAGTTGCAAAAACTTCTGGTGATTTTGATATTATATTTGTTGATGAGGCGCATAGGTTAGGATCAATAAACAAGTTTGGGGCAAACAAAAAACCTTATAAAGAGGCGTGCAAATCAGTCCTTCTGGCATATGAAAAAGGGATGATAAACCCTCCTACAGAATTGGACTGGATTGTGGAGAAAACAAATAATTGCGTTTTTGTTTATGATCAGGAGCAGAAAGTACGTAACTATCAATCGATTTCACACAGCAATTTCGAAAACGCTATTCTTGACAAGGAGTATACGACAACCTATACCCTAATAAAACAAATGCGTTGTCAAGCAGGTAACAAATATGTGCAATTCTTGGATAATTTCTTCAAGAATGAGCCACTATCCACAAGTCTGCTTCCGCCTTGGAAGGGATATGATTTCCGAGTATACGATGACATTAATCAGATGGTACAGGCTGTCAACGAAAGAAATGCCAAAGGCAAATGTGGACTTAGTCGAGTAGTCGCCGGTTATGGTTGGAAATGGAAGACTAATGGGAAAAATCGTGATACAATTCTTTCCAAGGGCGAGTGGGATATTAATATAAAGGGTCATCAATATTTTTGGAACGTTCAAAGTGGAAATTTCATTTTTGAGGCAGACGAAAATGAAATCGGATGTGTGCATACTGTTCAAGGGTTCGATTTGAACTATGTCGGAGTAATTTTCGGTCCTGAAATCCGTTATGAGAAGAATAGCGGATTTTACATTGATAAAAATTATTTGTATGACTCAGGAGTAAAATCGAAATCAGCAGAAGAGCAACTCGAATTGACAATCAGAGCCTATAAGGTAATGATGGAACGAGGCATAAAGGGATGCTATGTATATGCTTGTGATCCAGGTCTGCAAGAATACTTAAAGGAAAACATCCCTTCCGTGTCCGAAGCTATTGACAATCTCGACATAACTGTTGAAGATTGTATTGATAAATTGACAGGACTTAAAGTGTCTGGAAGCAAGAGGATCACGAACACAATTTCATTGAGAAAAGTTGACGTGGATGCTATGCTTAATGGCCACGGCTCATTAATGACCATATGTACTATCGAAGCTGACAATAAAACTTATTATGTGACCAACAAACGAATATCTGATGACAACGAATATTACATTTTCGATGTAACGGATACGCTACCGACAGACATCGATTATACGGCATTCTTAAAAGGATTAAGTTCCGCAAGTGATTCAAGCGACCCTTTATAGTTGCCGTATAACATTAATCACTGCGTCGAATGAATAATATTCTTACGAGTTAATCGAGGTCAATGGAGAAGAATTTGGTGAAGGTGGATACGATATCGGGGTATACGTTCCAATATCTTTTAGTAAGTGTCCTTTAGTAATTGGCGGAGAAAATCCGTACTATTTCGTGCAATTTTTATATGCGGAAACCGTGGTTTCACAGAGGTGGTGTTCTGTGGAACCACGGTTGTTGTACTGCTCCGCGACGGGATTACCTGGCGTAGAAGCGGTACTCGGTTGTGGAGCGGTAGGTCTCGCCGGGGCGGAGGACGGTTGACGGGAGGTCGGGGCGGTTCGGGGAATCAGGGAAATGGATGGTTTCCAGAAGCATTCCGCCGAACTTCTCCATCGGCTTGCCGTTCTTGCCGATCATCTTCTCGTTGAAGGAGCGGGCGGTGAAAGTCAGGAGACCGGGCTCGGTGGTCCAGGTCTCGACACCACGGCCGCAGCGAGGCTCGTAGAGGTCGGCTGCCTTGCCGAACTGACCGAGCGGCTTGTTCAGGTACCAGCAGACGGAGAAACCACGCATCGTGATGAAATGCTCGTTCGGAGTGTCGATGGCATAGTCCACACGATGCGGCTCACGCATATCGAACGGAGTGCCCTCCACCGGCTCGGCATCCCCTTTCGGAACAAAATGCGAATTGTTCGGGAAATACCTGTCCGCATCCACTTTAAGAATATGATCCATAACGTAGCCGCCATCCTGTCCCTTGAGGTTGAAGTAGGTGTGGTTGGAGAGGTTAACAACCGTAGGTTTGTCCGTAGTGGCCTCATATTCAATCCTGAAGGCATTGTCATCAGTCCACCAGTAGGTGACGGTGCAGTTCATATTCCCGGGGAAGCCTTCCTCGCCGTCAGGGCTGAGGCGGGTGAAACGCACCCCTACCCTGCCCTTCTCGACCAAAGGCTCCGAGTTCCAGACCTTTCTGTCAAAGCCGTTCACGCCACCGTGGCAGATCACCGGCTCTCCGTCAAACTTCTCGTTCGCGTTGAGCTTGTACTCGACACCGTCCAGAGTGAACCGGCCTCCGTCTATACGGTTGCCGAAACGGCCGATCACCGGGCCGAAAAACCTTTCCTTGCCGGTCTCGAACGTGCGGATGTCACCGCAGCCCTGCACGACATCGTCAATCTTGCCGTTACGGTCGGGAACGCTGATCCTGACGACCCTGCAACCATAATCCGTGACCTCCATACTGGCTCCGGACGAGTTGACAAGGCGGTAAATCAGAGTCGGCGTGCCGTCCGACAGGGTGCCGAAACTTTTGCTGGTGACACCTCTGGAGGATCTTGCCGCCGCGTCAGGGAAAACGGCAGCCAGCGATAAGACCAAAACTAAAGTCAAATACCTGATATTCATAATATTCAAAGATTATAGACCTGAGACAAGCATCCACTTCTGGGGATTCTTGTCCCCGGTCGGGATGATCGCGTCCTCGCCGCCTTCCATATCGAACAAGGCCAGATTGACAAGTACCTTGCCGTCCTGGATTCCGACGGAAGAGCGTGGAATGACAATCTCGGCAAGCCAGCCGTTGTCCTTGTCGGAAGGGTCGGACAGGGTCGCGTCATAGCTGACATACGCCTTAGCGCCGAGATCCTTCTCGAACCAGCCGCCGGCGTAGTTGCCTTGGTTTCTGATTCCGGAAAGGCCGACCTTCACCCTCACGGCCTTGCCGTTCAGGGTTGTCTGATCCGGCTGCGAGAGGAACAACTGAATATAGTCGTCCTTAGAGACGTTCTCATCCAGACACTCCACGAGGAAATACAGATTGTCCGCATCCGAAGCGCATCTCAATGTCGCCTGGGCCTGGCACTTTCCTCCGACGAAGAACGCGTCGTCTGTCTTGAGCCAGTCCGAATTGTCCCCGTCGGCGGAAACCTTGTGTGACGAGGCCTTGATGCTATGGTTAAGAGCTTGCTTGCAAAGGGTGACACAGATATTTTTGTTGTCGGTGCTGTTGCGCATATAGGCGACCATCTCGTGCGGGTTGTCAACCATAAGAGCGCCCCAGGACCCCTTGGCGGGGAGATGCTTGAAAGGTTCTCCGAAATTTTTGGCCTTGGAGTCACCGATCCGTTCCCAGAGGTAGGTGGACTCTCCATAGGAGACAACCGTCTCACCGGACGGGAATTGCTGCAGGCTCGGAGCGCCTCCTTTCCAAAGGTCGATGGCCCTTTCTGACGGTCCTACCGGAGCCGTCTTCACATTCAGGCCGGAACCATTCCTCTCTTCGCCGCTGATATATTTCCAATTGCCGTCCTCCGGCGACCAGGCGAAAGCGATGTTGAAGTTCACCTTGCCGCCTGTCGGGTAATCGTGCGCGGACTCGAAGACACCGGCCTTCTGACGGCTTCCGTTCAGGATGATGAGTCCCGGCATCTGGTCAGTGAACAGCCATTTGTCCTGATGCTCGTCGTACCAAGTATGCCTGATGACACGGTATGGTTCCTTCCCTAACTCAGGCAGCCACGTCCTGCCGCCATCCGTGGAACGGACCATAGATGTGCCCGAATGGCTTCCCGAGATCCAAGGGCGGCTTTCCGAGAAATAGAGCTCAAGGTCGCCGTCAGCCTCCTCAAGCATTATGGCCTCCCAGTTAGGTCCGCGGTACACCTCGAAAGGTTCGCTCCAGGTCTTGCCGTTGTCCGAGCTGCGCCTCATCACAATCCCCTGCTCATCGCGCCATTGCCAGAACGCGTAAGTGCCGGTGGTCCTGAAAGACGCGAACATCAAAACATCGCCGTTGCTCAATACCTTGCCGAAACCATTGGTGAAGAGCCTCGTGGCATCCTGACCACGCGCGTTGGTGAGACTGTACGAAGCGAACAGTTTCCCTTTGCCGGTCCAGTTCACCAGATCCGGACTGGTCGCCCAGAAGACGGTGGAACCGTTGCCGCCGGAATAATAGTCCTGCGCAGTAAGAATATACGTCCCGTCGGCGAGCTTGACTATTCTGGAATATGCCGGCGACTCCGTGCCTAAAACTGACGAGCCGTTCACATTCACAATCGAGCGGTAGTTCAGGGAAAGCACGGAACGCTGCCAGTCGTCCGAATGGGAATTGACAGCGTCTTCACCGGCGTTAAGCTCGCCAAAAGGAGTGAGGCTCAGCTTCTTGGAGACAGCCTCTACACCTTTGCCGCCGCCTCCGTTAGCCGGATCTTCCGGCTTGCACCCTAAAAGCACAAGCACGGAAGAAGCCAAAAGAACAATGAATATACTTTTTCTATTCATAAATATCATCCATCAATATTTCATTTCAACCTCAGGCTGAGCCACTCGGCCGGATAGTCGGAGTTCTCACCCTCGACATCCTCGATCTGCCACGCCGGCTTCTCCGAGGTCTTCGCCTTGTAGTGATGCCTCAGATGGGCTTTCAGCACTTCCCCGGCTGAAGGTTTGCCTCCAAGAAGATCCCACGGAAGGGACAGCTTGGCGGAAAAGCCCAAGTCCTCATCGGAGTCATCGTTAATGGTTCCGACAACCTCCACAGAGTCCGTCGTCCCTTCCGAAACCTTTCTCCAAGAGAGATTGTCATCGACATAGACGACGTACGCACCGGCTCCGTTGACAACCACCTTGTACTGAGGGCCGCCAAGTCTTGCAAGCAAAAGTTCGACAGCGTCCGAATTCTCGGTCGTCAGGGCGGTGAGTTTCCGGTCATAAAGATACGAAATCAAAACAAGATTCTCATCCGTCCAGCCAAAATCCGTGAACACTTTCGAATCCGAAAGGTTTCCGAGGAACCAGCAGTCGTTGCTTTCCTGATTGAATCTGTCCACCGGCTCCGGAGATATGTCCCCTTTGACAAGTGTCTTTGAATAGTTCAGGCGGCCTACGATCGCGCGGACCATCCCTCTCGTCTTTCCATCGGCCTGATACTTTACAGTGCCGGTCGCGAATATCTTGTTGTCCCCGATGTAATCCACCGAGCCCCAATAGCCGTCAAACGGAGTTGTGGCGTTGGTGAAATTGTCGGCCTTCCTGTCACCGATGAATGTCCAGATGCCCTGCTGACCTTTGTACTGGCCGTTGCTGAGCACGACCATCTCACCGGTTCCAAGCTTTGTGCTGTAAGGTCCGTAGCCGTAGAAGTCCTTGTTCAACTGCTTCTTCATCGGCCACTCCGGGCCACCGGTCTTGCGGATGGCCTCCAGATCCCTGTGCCAGTTGGTCTTGACATCGGTCTTCACGACAACCGGTGTCTGGTCAACGACCCATTTGCCGTGCCACACCTCGATAGGGACTGCGATTCCGTTGTTGTCGTCAAGCCAGACTCCGGAAGGCATTCCGTCGTAAGTCGAACGGGAATCCACGGTCCTGGCGATAACCTCGTTGTCTTCGATCCCGCAGCGGTCCTTGCCCTGCCAGGTCTTTCCGCCGTCAAACGAGCGGATCACCACCGTCTGAGGAGCGGACATATTGTCGATAAGTTCCTGCGAAGAGGTTATGTACATCTGGATCTCTCCGGAAGGCAGCTGGAGCATAGCCGGCTCCCAGCATCTTCCACGGTAAACCTCAACAGGTTCGGAGAACGTCCTGCCGGAATCACTGGAGAACATCACCTCGATCCCGCAATTCTGATTCGTGTTCGGAAGGTCATTGTACCCTTTCTTGTACCGCCACTGGTAGGCAAGGAGGACACGGCCATCGCTCAGCTCGATGAAATCAGGATTAACATAGACTTTCTCGTCCTCGCCAACCGTCGAGACAGCGGGAGATGTCTTCACAAGCAGACTTGCGTCAGACCAGGTCTTTCCGCCATCCTCGCTTCGGCGGACATAGACATCCCAACCGAAATGGTCGTTCTCAAAGGACATCAGGAGAGTTCCGTCAGAGAGTATCTTCACCCTCGGGTAATAGAGATTCTCCTCGACAAACCCTTCGCCGGCCACATTGACGGATGTCATCTCAGTGAACGTGGAGCGGTCCCAGGATATTCTCACATCATTGGTCTCCGGCCATTCCTCCCGGCCGCATCCGACGGCCAGAAGGAGGAAGGCAGGAATGATCGTTTTATGCAACTTTAACATATTCAAGCGTTTATTTCAAATCCTTGAGCATCACATTCGGCCAGAGGTTGTCGGTTTTCAGCCTTACGGATTCCTCGAAGCACTTTTTGGCCTCGGAGACCTCGCCAAGGCCAAGATAGCCCAGCCCCATCGTGTAATATGCCTTGGTGTTGATGCCTTCGACTGTCGAGCCGGTGGTTCCCTCGGCACCGTAGAAGTTGACGAACTCGGTGACGATTCCGGATTTTCCAGACTCCACAAGGCCGTCAAACAAAGCCTTTGCCTCGGCGGAGTTTCCGGTCTTCGCCAATGCGAGACCCTTCCAGTAACGATAGTCTGTGCCCTTGTCATCGACAGCGGCGGCCTTCTTGTAGGCAGCCATCGCCTTTGACCTCTGTCCGGCGGACTCGTAAGCCTTGGCGATGTTCCACCAGATCTGCGCGTCACGCGGAGTGCGCTCATCGACAAGGAACACCTGATGGTTGACAGGATATTCAAAAGCCTCATTGAACAGGGCGACAGCCTCCTTTGAATTTCCTTCGGCAAGCTTCTTCTGGCCGGCGAGGATCAGGGCGTCCACATACACATCGTGGAAGTTGGCCACACCCTCACGGGTCGGGAAGTAGCAGGTTCTGAGCAGGTTCAGGACGTAGTCATATTCACCGACAAATGTTCCGGTGATGACTTCGGCGGCAAGAGGATAGTAACGCTTGACGCAGGTCGTATGGTGGCTCTTAAGGAGTTCGAAGCGTTTTCTGACATCAAATCCGCCGGCCTCATAGACCTGGTCGATCTCCTCAAGGAACAATGCGTTGTCAGGAGCGAGCTCCACAGCCTTCTCATAGTACTTGGCGGCCTCGGCGTAGTTCTTGGTGTAGAGCCAGTTCGCCCATCCGAGATTCCTCCAGGCCATAGCGTTGGAAGGATCCATCTCAACGCATTTCTTCCACTGGGCGATGGCGTTGTCCTTTTGCTTGTCGTACAGCAGGTTGCCAAAGTAATAGTGAGGCTTGGCGCTCTCCGGGCAATACTCCATCGCAAGGTTCAGCACGTCAATGGTCTCCAGACGGAACGGATTGCAGTACTTCGTAGGAAGAGCGAGAGCGTCCTTGAACCATTTGGCCGCGGCAGCCTTGTCACCTGACTTGTCAGCGAACCATCCCAGCCACATCTTGACGGTCGGGTAAGGCTTGATCGAGTCGGCATATTTCAGAAGCTCAACGGACTTGGCCTCAAAACCGTTGTGCAAATATTTAAGGGCCAACTCAATGTAAGACTCGACCTCGTCACGCATCAGGACCTTCAGGCTGTCCGTGCCGCAGAGCATATCCCTTTCGGAGACAGCATAGGAGTTAAGCGGATCCTCGGCAAGAACCCTGTCCACACAGGCAAGAGCCTCATCCTTTCTGCCAGACTCTCGTAATATGCTTGCCTTGAGGTCAAGCGCCTCGAAGTTGCGTCCGTTGTAGGTCACAGCCTCGTCAAGACGCTCAAGAGCCATATCATAATCCTTGGTTGATGAATATATCTGAGCGAGCTGGTAATTGGCGGCGGAATTGTAGGTGTAGTTCCACACGGCTCTGTAAAGGGTGTCAACGGCGGCTTCGGTCTTTCCCTGGATCTTCAAAATCAGACCGAGATTGTACATAGCCTCGCAGTCCATAGGACGGGTGTAGTCGTGGGTAAGCCGGACAAGAGCCTTGCGCAGGTAGGCGGCAGCCTTGTCGTACTCTCCCCTCTGCCTGTACCACACGCCCATACGGGTGTTGGCCCTGGTGTCGCCTGGATCACGGCGGAGCACCTCGTTGAAGTAATCCGTCGGATCGATGAACGGATTGTGGAACTGGAGGTTACGGAGACCGACCAGATAGCATTCCTCCGTGTTCTCAATCTCTTTCGGAAGCTTAGGGCGCTCGACAATCGCAGGAAGCGGCTTGTTTGGATCCTTCACGACAGGCTTGTAAGTCAGCATCTCCTTGCCGGAAGCGTCCTCAAGGATCATTGTCAAGGATTTGGTGTCAATGGATTTGTCCACCTTGACAGTGTTCACATAAGGCTTGTCCGGAGCGACATCAGAGGTGGCTGACCACACTTCAGAACCGTCAGCGGAACGAAGCACTACTTTCAGCCCCTTCATCGGCTCGGTCGTGTTGACCCCGACCAGAACCTTCGATCCGTCAAGCACATCCATATTGATCGCGGCGTGCCTGTCACCGGCCTTCACGCCTTCCATATCACGGATTCCGTACCAATATTGCGAGAACTCCTTGGTCTCGTAAGGAGCGGACCAGTTGTAGTCCGGCTGGTTGTCTGAATACGCTCCGGCCATCAACTCGCAGTAGTGTCCCGAATTGTCGGTAAGGATCTTGGTGTCCCACTCCGAGTTCGGTCCCCAGAGCCAGAACTTACCGCCCTTGATTATGTTGTGGTTGCCCGTGAGCATAGTTCCGGCGTGGCGGCCGTGGTCGTAACCGGCGATGAAATCCTCCTTGAGGTCATAGACGAACATCGAGTTGGACATATAGTGGTTCTTCCACCAGGAAGCGTCGATGCCGTTCTTGTAGAAATCCATTCCGTTGAACGGCTCGTGGGTGATCGGCCAATGGGCCATCCAGTTCTTGCAGTGGAATGTGGCGAACTCCACGCTCTGCGGGAATATTATCTGATAGTTCTCGTCCACAAGCGTGGAAACGTTCGACCAGTAGAGCATCGAGTTATTGTCCATCGTCGAGTTCATCAGGCGGCCTGTGATCTCCATATAGGACTTGCCGGGATGGAGGGTGATTCCGATGGCCCAGGACATTCTGTGGCGGTATTCAGTCTCGCCTACCCAGATTGTCTTGCCGCCGTCAGCGTCGCTCTCGATCCTGTAGTCGCAAGGTGTGTGCGTCGTGGCCCTGTGGTGATGGAACACATTCCACTCCACACCGCCGGACACCCACGCGCCGAGCATTCCGACATTCGCCGGCTTGATCACGTGGTTGTGGTAGAATATGTCGTAGCCGTTGGTCTTGTCCACGGCATAGATGAGGCGGCCACCGATCTCCGGAAGGACACACAATTCGACATATTCATTCTCCATATAGAGAGCCTTGTAGGTGACAGTCTCCTTCTGACGGGTCATATTGTCGTTCAGAAGGTAAGGATAGACGCTTCTGCGCGCCCTTTGGTAGGACCAGTCCCTTTCGAAGATAGGAGCCTCCTCCGGGTCGTCCAGAAGGTAGGTAGGCATATCAATCGTGCCCTCCCAAGCCTTTACATCCCCCTTGGTGTTCTGCGCGAAAGCGTTTCCGGCGCAGGCGAATATGGCCAAAGCCAACAAAAGTCGTTTCATTTTTATCAGTTCAAATTTATTTTATGAATATTCCCACGATCAATACCATCCGTCGTTCTGCTCCAGATTCGGGTTCTTTTCCTTCTCGGACGCCGGCACAGGCCATTTCAGATAAGAGTCACCGCCGTATGAATAGTCATAGACAGTAGCTCCCCAGCACTGCTGCAAGCCTTGGGCGAAGTCGAACTTGCGGGACTTCCATATTCCCCAACGAAGTTCCTCAAGGTAAAGCTGCTCCTCGCAGGCAAGCTCCCAGTGCTTTTCATCGTAGATCCTTTTGCGCAGATCCTCCTGACCGGAGACAGCGAGCCAGTCGGCTCCCGAGTCAAGCTTGGCGACACCGGCCCTGCCACGCACCTCGTTCACATAGTTGACAGCCTCCTTCGTCTTGCCCTGCTCGTTAAGGCACTCGGCCAGACAGAGAAGGACATCGGCGTACCTGATGACAGGGACATCCACCGGATTGTAGGTCACGTTCATATGCTCCTTGCCGACCGTGACGAACTTGCGGATGCTGTAGTACATATGCGTAGGGGATCCAGTGCGGAGGTCATAGTCCGGCGCGTTCTCGGAACGGTACGGCCATCTTGTCTGGTAGTTCGTCGCTGCTCCGGAGGCGAAACCGCCAAGGTAATTGGTGTACGGAGCGATGACCGTGGCCGCCAGACGTGGATCCCTGCCGGTGTAGGCCTTGAGGATCCTGGCCTCGTTGCCGGACTCGTCATACTGGGACATATCAGCGCCGTAGGCCTTCATCGTGGCCTTCTCGGTGTCGGTCATATTGTTCCTGAGGAAGTAAACGCTTCTTGCCTTCACGTCCATCTCATCGTAGCCAGGAATGACATCATCGAAAGAGAACGGCCTTCCGTCGGCCCACTGGTAGGAGTTGACGAAGTTCACGTTCATAAAGTAGTGGCTCTGACCGTTTCCCGCCGTCATCCAGTTACCGTAGGTGCGGCTATAGACATTGCCGTGCGAAGGAAGATCCTCCATCGTGATGGAGAAGACCATCTCATCCGACTTCTCGTTCTTCTCCGTGAATATGTCAGCGTAGGCTCCCTTGAACAATCCGAAGCCGCATTCGCCGACCTTGAGGAGATCAGCCTCGGCCTTGTCCCACTGCCTCAGCCACATATAGACCTTTCCGCGAAGGGCGTAGGCCGCTCCTTTGGAGATCCGTCCATAGTCACTGTCGCCGGACTTGTACTTCAGCGGAAGCACCTCACAGTCAATCACATCATTGAGGTCATCCAACACGACATTCCAGACCTGCTCCTCGGTCTCGCGGCCCCTTGTATATTCAGAAGGAGCGAGGTTCTCAAGATAGACAGGGACTCCGCGCCAGAGGGCGTTCAGCCTGTAGTAGCAGTAGGCTCTGAGGAACTTGCACTCGGCTATGCGGCGGGTGCGGACCTCCTCGGAAAGGGCTGTGGTCCCGCCGATGTTGGCGATCACGTCATTGGCCCTGTTGATTCCCTCGTAGAAAGTCTTCCACGTGCCGAGGAAAAGGGAGTTGTTGGACTGCACGAGCCCAAGCATAAACGGATACCTCAAGGATATGCTCTGGTCATTCACGTCCAGCACCGAGGAGAACGCGTCCCAGTTCGTGCCGGTTATGCTGTTGTAGTTGGCCAACAGGTTGCTGTACACTCCGGTGACAGCGTTCTCCGCAAGGATCGCCGAACTGTACACTGTGTTGGAGCTGACGGTGTCGTAAGGGAACCTGTCCAGGAAATCATTGCACCCCAGCAGCGTTGCGGCGGAAACCAAGGCCGCCATTATCTTTGTTATGTTTTTCATTTCTGACGGTTTTTAGAATTTGATGCTCAGACCAAACGAATACTGACGGAGAAGAGCGTAGTAGTTCATCTTCTCGGAGATCTCAGGGTCCATTCCCGGATACTTGGTGATTGTCAGCAGGTTCTCTCCGCTGAAGAAGAGCCTGAAATCAGAGGCGGAGAACTTCTTCATCCATTTCTTAGGGAGGGTGTAGCCGATGGTGAGATTCTTCAGACGGAGATAGTCAGTGTCATAGAGGAACACCTTGGAATAGCACTGGCCACCGTTCTGCTCAGAGCCGTAGTTCATCGTCATACGTCCGTGCTTTGAGGTTATGTTCGTCCTCGGATCGTCCGGATTCTCAGGATCATAGAAGTAGTGGTCGTAGGAGATGTCCTTCGGAAGGGAGAAGTTCGTCCCTGTGGAGTAGGCGTTGAAGCCGACATATCTCCAATAGGTCTGGGCCCCGCCGGAGCCGTTCCACAGCATCGAGAAATCGATTCCCTTCCAGCCGAGCTCGACCTGGAATCCGTAGTAGAACTTAGGGGTCATTGACGTGCCTGTGAACATATAGTCGTTGGCGTCTCCATAGACTCCGTCACCGTTCTCGTCGGCATAGATGTAGTCACCGTACCAGATGCCTTTCTTTCCGATTGTCTTGTTCGGCAGGAATGTGCTTCCGGAGGCAACCATAGCCTCAAGCCAAGCCATATCATCCGGAGTGCGGATCATACCGTCCTTAGGACCTCCGGCAGGGTTCACGGTTCCGTCAGCGAAGAAATAGGAGCCGTCGCCCGAATATGTGTTCAGAAGGTAGTGCTCGTTGATGAGCTTGCCCTCCATCACCCTTCTCGCGCCGTCCACCACGGTGGAGACATCGCCGATGTTGCTCTGGTAGGTGCGGTTGCCATATTCATCAGCCACCCAGCCGGCTTTCAGACGGCCTTTGTACTTGCTGACAGAGTTCCAGTTGCGGGTGAAGTTTGCTGTGATGCCATAGTGGAAGTCCTTGATGTCGTCCTTCCAGCCGAGAGTGAGCTCGATACCGTTGTTGGTCACCTCGCAGAGATTCTGGTAAGGGGCTGACTTGTTGCCGATTGTGGCATAGACAGGAGCCTTGTAGAGGATTCCGTCGGTCACCTTGTTGTACCAGTCGGTCTCGAATGTGAGCCTGCCGTCCAGGACAGCGAGCTCAAGTCCGATGTCGGTGGAGGTCGTGGTCTCCCAGGTTAGCGCGCTGTTGGACAGCGACTGCACGATACCGGAGGCCAGCTTGTTGCCGAATGAATATTCAAAGCCGGAGGCGTATGTAGGAATATACTCGTAGTTGCCGATGCTGTTGTTGCCGAGCTTGCCCCAGGAAGCCCTCAGCTTCAGGTTGTCGATTCCTGAGTTCTTCATAAAGGACTCCTCGGAGATTCTCCAACCGGCTGAGATTGACGGGAACAGACCCCATCTTGAGTTTCTGGCGAACCTTGAGGAGCCGTCGTAACGGAGATTGGCCTCAAGGAGATAGCGGTTGTCGTAGGCGTATGTGAGACGTCCGAAGACTGATACGGCGGCGTAATCCGTCTGCGTGCCGGAAATGGAGTTCATATCCAGAGCGTTGTTCATCTCCATCAACTGGTCGTTCTCCAGACGCTTTTTCTTGGCGTTCAAGGAGTTGCTGTTCTGGTAATATGTCTCCGAGCCGACCATCGCGGTGATGTCGTGCTTCTTGGCGATCGTCTTCGCCCAGTTGAGGCTGTTCTGGAATATCCACTTGTAGGCGAAGTTCGTGTTCTCGGTGATGGACAGGTTGTCCAGATTGTCGTAGCGGTAGGCCACCTCACCGGTCCTGAACGAATAGGCGTTGAGTACCTTGGTCACAGCCTTGTGCTCGGTGTCCGTACGTCCGTAGTTGAACGAGGCGTTGTACTTGATGCCGAACGGCAGCTTGACATTGGCGAAGGCTGTGGCGTTGATGTAGTGCGCCCTGTCGTAGCCGGTCATCCTGTCGAAGAAGTAAAGGTTGTTGCGGCACTGGGTGCTCTGCTCCGGATTCTCCATCCAGCCATATTTCCCGTCGTAGTACGGGTATATTCCCGGAGTGGCGCGGGACATATAGGCGAAGTTGAAGTCCGCCAGCTCGCTGCTGCGCTCGTAGCCCCAGATTCTGGTCCCGATCTCCAGCCACTTTGTCACCTGGCTTGAGATGTTGGCGCGGAGCTGGAACTTCTTGGCCCCGGAGTTAGAGATGATGCCCGGATTGTCGATGTAGGACATCGAGATGAGATATTTGGTTCCTCCGTTGGAGCCGTTGGCCGAAAGGTTATGCTTCTGGTATATTCCTTTCTCATAGATCGCGTCCATCCAGTCGGTGTTCGGATAGGCGACATAGTTAGGGTAGCCGGACTCGGATATTCCGTTCGGATCCTTGGACTTCTCCCTCCAGAGGTCGATCATCGCCTGGGAGAACGGCAGTACGGCGTCCACATTCTCCGCCGACTCATTCATAAACGACATATAGTCAGCGTAGTCCGAGACCACCTTGAACTTGTTGGCAGGCTCGTTGACGGCCATCATTCCGCTGTAGGAGACGCTCACCTTGCCGACGGACTTGCTTCCGTCCTTTGTGGTGATGAGCACGACACCGTTCGCTCCCCTGTTTCCATAGATGGCGCAGGACGCCGCGTCCTTCAGCACGGACACGGATTCGATGTCATCCGGGTTCACGTTGGCGATCGAACCCTCGAAGCCATCGACGATGACAAGAGGATTGGAGGAGTTCAATGTCCCGACACCGCGGACCCTCAGCGTAAGTCCTTCCTCGCCAGGACGGCCTGAAGCCTGGCTCACCGCCAGACCGGCGTTCATACCTTGAAGGATCTGAGCGGTGCTGGTCACAGGACGTGACTTCACTTCCTTGGCGTAATCGACAGTGGCGACCGCTCCGGTGATGTTCACCCTTTTCTGCGTGCCGTAGCCGATGACGACAAGTTCCTCAAGCTCATTGGTGTCAGGTTCCAGAGTCACATTGATGACATTCCGGCCGGCCACCTTCACCTCTTTGGTGAGATAGCCGAGGAAGCTGACGGAAAGAGTCTCCGTGTCGGAGGCCTGGATCTCGAATTGTCCGTTTCCGTCCGTGGTGACACCTCTCATCGTGTTGGGAACGGAGACGGACGCCCCGGCCAGAGGCTGGGATGTCTCATCGAAGACCGTACCTTTCACTGTTCGTTGTTGCGCGGATGCGGCCAGACCGATAATGGCAGCGGCCGCGGCCAAAAAGCATTTTTTTAGTGCAATCATATTACGGGTCAGTTAATAACCAGTTAAACGTTTTTGCAAAAGTCTTGAAAAAAAGACTTTCGGAATAGAAGAATAGTTCCAATTGATGAAACTCCCGTCGCTATTCACCGCGATGCTCCTTCATATAATCAGCGGGAAGCCGGCCGAACTGCTTCTTGAAGCATTTGGCGAAATACGAAGGAGTGTTGAATCCGACGGCGTAGCAGACATCGTTGATCCTGTCCGCTCCGTTGGAAAGCATCGTGGCGGCGACATTCAGACGCACCACTTTGATATATTCATTAGGAGTTACATTCAGTAGTCCCTTGACCTTGCGGATCAGGGTGGAACGGCTCACGATCATAGCCTCGGCCAGTTGCTCCAGGCCGAACTCAGGATCATTCAGGTTGTCCATAATCGCCTTTTCCATCGCCTTCAGGAACTTGGAGTCCGTGTTGGTTATGGCGAACTCGTTCGGATCCACGGCGGATTTCCCGGACAGGTGTGCGCTCCGGAACGACTCTCTCTTGCCGGCGATCACCCTGAGCGAGCCCAACAGGTAGTCAAGGCTGAAAGGCTTCTCGATGTAAAGGCTGGCCCCTGCCTCCATACACTTGACTTTAATGTCAGACGAGGAAAGGGCGGAAAGCATCACCACAGGAATATGCGAGCTGTTCAGTTCGGAGGTGACCTTCGAGCAGAGCTCTATCCCGCTCATTCCCTGAAGTGCTATGTCTGAAAGGATTATGTCCACATCCTTTCTTTCCAGCAATTCCAGAGCCTTCTCCGCGGACGGAACCGTGACCGCTGAATATTCCGCGTTCAGTTTGCGCACAAGATAGTCGGCGAGCTCGACGTTGTCCTCGACCACAAGGACTGTCAACCGGCCATCGTTCTCCACTGTCGGAGAAGTCTCGACGACTGGTTCAGCAGCCTCCTCGGCGACCGTCCCGACAGGCAGCCTCAGAAGGAAATCGGTATATTCCCCACCCTCAAGGGTCAGCGAGCCGCCGTGCATCTGGGCAAGGGTCCTCGCAAGCGGAAGACCAATTCCGAAACTCTGCGAATATGGCTGCCTTTCGGCGCTGTACTGAATGAAAGGCTTGAATATCTCCTCACGGCGTTCGGCCGGGATGGCCGGCCCGTCGTTGACGAACGAGACCTCCACAAAGCCATCCTTCAGCGAGACCTTGATGTCCACAAAAGTCTCGGCGTACTTCACAGCGTTGTGGATCAGATTGTTAAGCATCTTCAGGAGACTGGCCTCATCGACATTGATGACGATCCTGTCCTCAGAGTGCTCAAAGGACATCCTCAGGTTCTTGCTCCTTGCGGTCTCCTTGAAATTGTAGTAAAGGAAGCCAATCTTCTCGATGATGTCCACCTGCTTGTACTCCAGCACCCATCCGTGCTCCTCGATGCGGATGAAGTCAAGGAGCTCCTTCACCAGCTTGTCCAGATAGTCCGTGCTGTTGCCGATGACCTCCAGATCCTTCAGGGTCTCACCCTCAAGGCCTCCGGCGGCCATAATGTTGTCAAGCGGGGTCCGGATAAGCGTGAGCGGGGTCTTGATCTCGTGGATGATGCTTGAGAAGAAATTCATCTTCTCGTGGAAAAGTTCCTCCTCGCGCTGTCTCTTGGCCTTTTCCGAACGCTTGCGTTCCTGCTTCACGGCGGAAGCCGAAGCGTACCGCACAATCCCCCAGACCAGTCCGAGCGCGAAAAGCACATAGAATATGTACGCCAAAGTACTCTTGTAAAAGACTTCCTTGACGACAATCTGCACCGGAGGGTGCGAATCGTTCCAGAGTCCGTTGCCGTCAATGCCTCTAACCAGAAGCCGATACTTTCCGGCAGGCACGTTTGAATAGTGGAAAGACTTGCCGTCCAGATGGTTCCAGTCCTTGTCATAGCCCTCAAGACGGTAGTAGCAGCGGTTGCTGGCCGGAGATGAGAATCCGAGCAGAACCATTGAGAAACCGAAACTGTTCTGTCTGTGTGTCAATATGATGCTTTGGGTCTCGTTGATGTTGGTGGAGATCGGACTGCCCGCCCCAGGCTTCACTACACTTCCGCCGATGAAGAAATCCGTCAGCATTATCGGAGGGATGCGGTTATCCGTGTGGAACTTACGGGGGTTGAAACTGATCACACCGTTGTGCGAGGAGAAATACATCGTCCCGTCCGAGGCGCGGATGGCCGTGTGCCCGTCCACAATCTCGTCCAGAAGTCCGTCATAGACAGTGTAATAGCGGATGTCTTCGAAAGGATATTCAAAAGAGACAAGTCCTTTGCTTGTCGCGGCCCAAACCCTGCCGTCCTCGTCACGGATCAGCGAGAAGGCGATACGGTTGTTCTTCAGGACAGAATCATCAAAGGTCTCGAAAGCGTCCCGGTCCCTGTCGTAGCGCATTATTCCGCCTCCGTAGGATCCCGCCCAGAGGTTGCCGTCCTCGTCAAGATAGACGCTCATTATCTTGTTGGCAGGCAGGTGGCGGCTCCCCTGCTCATCATAGTCGTAATGCGCGAGGATCGCCTTGTCCTTGAGGCTATATTTGTATATTCCGTTGGCATAGGAGGACACCCAGAGGTTTCCGTCCAGTGACTCCGTCATTCCGGTGACGTAAACCCCTTCGAAGCCATCCACGGGTGCGAAGGCGTCGGAGACGGAATCATATTCAAGCATTCCGAGAGTAGTTCCGACAAGGATCTCATCGGAGGAAGTCTTGAACAATTTATGTATCTTATTGTCCCTCTGCCGGTTGTTCCGAAGGCCGCGGGTGTAGGTGGTGATCCTGCCGGACTGAGGCTCCAGCTTGAATATTCCCGACCAGGAACCGAGCCAGACACCATCGGCATCGCAGCAGATTGAGAAGATTGATTCCGGAAGGGCGGAGGAACGGTAGCGATGGACAAGGCCGGTCGAGGTGTCAAGGTACAGAAGCCCTTTCTTCTCGCTGGCCAGCCAGATACGGCCCTTGTGGTCGTCCGACATATCCATAACATAACACCCTTTCAGATTCTCATTGTCAGCGAGATAGTACTTGTCGAAATTCCTCTGGAAGGCCGCCGAGTAGTTCAGACCGGAGGACAGCGTGCCCACCCACAGCCCGTTGGAGCGGTCCACGAACACTGCTGTGGCGTTCTCGTCCGCCAATGAGAATTTGTCCTCCGGACTGCTTCCGAAACGCTCGACAGTCCCGCTGACCGAATCATAACGGAACAGTCCACCGGTGGTTGACAGCCATATTCCTTTGTCACGGTCAATCGCAAGGTCGGTCGGCCGGAAGCCGATGCGGTTCTCGATCACCGTTCTGAATGTGCCCTTCCTCAAATCCGCGGAGCACAGGCCGTTCTGCCAGGCCGCCAGATAGACCGAATTGTCGGACGGGTTGCGGACTATGGCCATAATGTCATCGTTGGATTTCCAGCCTTGCAGCCTGACCGGCTCGATCGACTCCAGACCGGCGTCGGAATGCCATAGATCCAAGAAATACAACGCCAGCCAGAACTCCCCGTTGCCGTCTATGTAGAACGACCGGATGTTGGCCGGAAGCACTGTGTGGCCGTTTTCAGTGAACCAATTCCTGAGCTCACCTGTCGCCGGATAATACGAGAACAGCCCAAGCCCGTTGACCGACATCCAGACCGCCCCGTCACGGTCGATGCTGATCTGGGTCACCTTGCCGCTGATCCTCGTGCCCTTGTCGCTGACCTTGTCAACCGGGAAGAAGCAGTCGTCCTTATGGCTGTAGAAAGTCACCCCGTCATCTGTCCCGATCCACATATTCCCTTCTGAATCAGGACACAGGGAGGTTATGAAGTCTGTGTTGACGCCAAGCTGCTCCTTGTAGTACCGCTCGAAGGAGGTCCCGTCAAAACGGTTGAGGCCATCCTCGGTGGAAATCCAGATGAAACCGTTGGAATCCTGCGAGACCGCAGTCACGTTATTGAACGAAAGTCCGCTGTAAGACGAGGTGAAATGCGAGAAATACCATCGGTTGTCTCCAGATGCCGCACCGCACTCCACTGACACGGCAAAAGGCAGCAGACATAGGAATATGCCCGCTGCCAAACCAGTCAACTTATTGATTATCTTTCCGATCATTCAATAGAGAAATAGACTCCGTCCAGCCCGCCGTTGTCCAGATAGAAAGGAGCTCCGTAGGCGTTGTTGCTTATCCAAGGGGTCTCACGTTTCTCGAACTTCGTGTCGGCGGCCGCCTGGACACTTCCGTCGGCGCACTCGATCCTGATCTTGAGGTAGCCGCTCGGTACAGCGTTCTCGAATGTGATCACCTTGTCAACCTCTATGCCGCCCCTCTTCATCGCGAACGTGCAGGTCATCGAATAGTTCGGATCGTTCGACGTGATCTCCTGTGGGTCACAGATCTTCCACTCGTCACCGCCGTCCTGATACTTGATGTACCAGAAGACAGGCTGCTGACGGCCGTAGATCGGGAACTTCACACGGATCTTTGTGCCGGCCGCGAACTTCTTCACAGGAAGCGTGAACTCAAAGTTGTCTCCGGTCCAGATTCCCTTGATGCCAGGGGAAGAGATGTTCTTGCTGTTGACCGTCTCAAGTTTCTGCTTGCATTTGTCGCTCGGATCCGAGACCTTGTTCCACTGGCACCAGGCCTGTGGCTGGTCAGGGCAAGACCAATAGCCGTCCGAAACCCACTTAGGCTGGGTGTCCTTGGTGAAATTCTGCACACCGTCGTACTTTCCAAGCTTGAAGACAACCGGGAATATTACAGGAACGACTCCATCGGCTGAGCGTGAGACGGTTATCTCGGCGGTCTCACCCGCCGCCACAACCTTTCCGATGTCGGATTTCTGGTTGTAGAACGATGTCTGCATAGTCTTTCCGTTAACATCCTCGAACTCAACATCGAAGCCGCCTTCCGGAACGGTGAACGGCAGCACGACGACAGGTATGGTGGTCGTGGCCGCCTTCAGCTCCAATCCGCCTTCCGGGAAGTCAAGCCTGACTGTCTTTGATTTCTCTCCAGACAATGTGAATGTTCCGGTCTCCGCATCCAATGTTCCGCTTCCGGCGATCGCCCCGCCAAACACAGACTCATCATACGGAGTGATAGTCAGCGACTTCAATGTCGCCGGAACGCCTTCCTCGACAATGTCGGCCGGCACATTAAGGTTAAGCACCGAGAACGGAGTTGTGACATCAAACTCCACGGTCGGAAGCACGGAAACCACCTTCTTGGCCGCCGTCAGAGGCAGATACCCTATCACTCCCTTTGAATATTCCTGGACAGACGGCACCGCGGCCGGCAGGGACTTGATGTCCGTGGCTCTGGCGGCAGGGTACACCGCGTAAAACTTGAAATCGTGGTCTGATGAATATGCCACGACCTTGTCCGACTCGGACACGGCCTTCAGCGACGAGGACTGGCCGGACTGGACAGTGCTCCAGGAGGCGACCGTCTGGCTGGACATAGCCACGTCCGTCTTGCCGTCACGGGCGCAGAAAGCGGCCACCCCGAACGTTGTTCCTTCCGGGAGTTCTATGCCGGATGTCTTCACGCTGAAACTGACATCCAATGTTTCGTAATCAAGAGTTCCATTGTTGTCCTTGTTGCCCGTGCAGGAAAACGACGCGACCAAGGCTCCAAGCAAAAGTAAATGCCTTCTCATATTGTCTTTGACGTTTAGTGTTATCAAATGCCGACATCACCGCACTCCGGTGACATCATTTACAACGGCAAAGTAAACAATAATATTCCTGCACGAATGTAACAAAAATTCCAAAACATACAACAAAGCGCCGCCACAATGCTTCGGGCGGCGCTTTTGTATATTCATTTCATTTTAACGCTTCCAAAGGATTACTTGTAGAGGAAGCGCTTGATGCTCATCTTAGGGGTCTTCTCGAACGGCTGGTCCACGATCTCGACCTTGGTGATCTGGCTGTAGTTCGGGAGCTGCTTGTCGGAGTTGATGCGGATTCTCTCCGGGAGGTCAGCGATCGTCTCCTGGTCAAGGCCGTCCTTGCGGAGAGCCTCCTGATCCAAATAGACGAGAGCGACGAGCCTTGCGGAACGATCCACTACAACGGACTCCTGGACATAAGGCTGGCTGTTGACCACAGCCTCGACCTCCTCAGGGTAGATGTTCTGTCCGTTGGCGGAAAGGATCATCGACTTGCTGCGGCCTTTGATGTAAAGGTTGCCGTCAGCGTCGAACAGACCGAGGTCTCCGGTACGGAGGAATCCGTCCTCGGTGAAAGCGTTGGCGGAAGCCTCTGGATTCTTGTAATAGCCAAGGCAGATGTTTGCACCCTTCGCCTGGATCTCACCGACAATGTGCTGAGGATCATCGGAATCGATCCTTACGACAGCGCAATCGACTGGTTTTCCGCAGGATCCGGCGACATATTCAGCGCTCCCGGCGTAAGCCAGCAGAGGGGTCGCCTCGGTCATTCCGTAGCCGACAGTGTAAGGAAGGCGGATCTTCTGGAACCATTTCTCGATCTCCGGATTAACAGGAGCGCCGCCCATAATGAACTCACCTACCTCGCCTCCGAATGCGTTGATCAGACCTTCACGGATCTTATTGAATATGATTCTGTTGACTCCGGGAACCTTCGTCAGAAACTTGATCATCGGCTTGTCCAGCATCGGCTTGATCTTGGACTTGAAGATCTTCTCCATCACGAGCGGAACAGTGATGAGCTGGTAAGGCTTCACCTCCTGGAACGCCTTCATAAGGGTGCTCGGTGTCGGGGTCTTGCCCAGCCAATAGATCGATGTTCCGTTGCACAGAGGGTAGATGAACTCGGTCACAAGGCCGTACATGTGGGCCATAGGAAGCATGGAGATCATCCTGTTCTTGTCCGATGTAGGACGATGGACCTGACTGAACTCGATTGTGGCGCTGAAATTCCTGTAGGTCAGCATCACACCCTTAGGGTTGCCGGTCGAGCCGGAAGTGTAGTTGATGACGGCAAGGTCATCCCAGTTGTCGGTCGGATAGACAACGTCCTCCGGTCCGAATCCGTCAGGATATTTCTCGGCGAGAAGGTTGTCGATGTTGTTCCAGATGGCCTCGATCTCAGGCCTGCGGCAGTAAAGGATCTTAAGGTTGTCCACGTCCATCACCACCTTGACCTCCGGCATCTTGGCGATGTCCAGCTTCGACCATTTGTCGGCGTTGGTCAGAAGGGCCATACTGTCGGAATGGTTCACAAGGTTCTCGACACTGTCAGGGGTGAAGTCGGCGAGGATCGGCACGATGACCGCCTCGTAGGTGTTCACGGCCAGATAGGACATTCCCCAGCGGGCGCTGTTGCGGGCCCAAAGGGCGATGTGCTGTCCCTTCTGGAGGCCGGCCTTGTCGAAGAAGATGTGAAACTTCTCGATGAGGGTCGCCATCTGTGAGTATGTGAACGATTCTCCGCCGATGGTGTTGAGGGCGGATTTGTTCCAGTATTTTCTTGTCGCGTTCTGCAAACGGGTTAAATAGTGATCCATATTCAAAACTCAAAATTCAATTAACTTGGCAAAAATAATTGAAACTCACGGATTCTTCACAAAGAATAAATATTATATTTGTGGAAATCGGTTATTTGTGGCGAAATTATGAAGAAAAAACCAATTGTAGCACTGATTTACGACTTCGACGGAACCCTTTCTCCCGGGAATATGCAGGAGTTCGGTTTCATCCAGGCCATCGGGAAGACCCCGGAGGAGTTCTGGAGAATGAGCGACGGACTCGCTGTCGGACAGGACGCGAGCAACGTCCTCTCGTATATGAAGATGATGTTCGACGAGGCGAAGAAGAACGGCATCAAGCTCCGCCGGAGCGACTTCCGCAAGTTCGGCCGCCACATCCAGCTCTTCGAAGGAGTGAAGGAATGGTTCAGTCTGATCAATGAATATGGCGAGTCGCGCGGTGTCCAGATCGAGCACTACATCAACTCGTCAGGATTGAAGGAGATCATCGAAGGCAGCCCAATCGCCAAGGAATTCAAGCACATCTTCGCCTGCACCTTTATGTACAACAAGGAAGGCGAGGCCGAATGGCCTGGAATCGCCGTGGACTACACGGCCAAGACCCAGTACATATTCAAGATCAACAAGGGAATCTTCAGCGCGCACGACAACAAGATGGTCAACGAGAGCATCGCCGAGGACAAGAAGCGGATCCCGTACCCGCAGATGATCTATTTCGGTGACGGCGAGACCGACATCCCGTGTATGAAGATCGTCAAGATGTTCGGTGGCCACGCCGTGGCCGTCTGCGACGAGAGCAACCCGAAGAAGAAAGCCTTCACCAA
>CAVCRL010000006.1:0-39207 GCA_963604455.1 Lachnospiraceae bacterium
AAAACGAATTGCCGATGGTGCTAAAGCATATAAGGCTCTTCTTGAAACGCTTTAACGGATTGAATACATACTTTCAAAATCGTAACAGACTTTGAACGATAAAGATTGCCCAATTTGGATTTCCTGTTGGGCAATTTTCATTACAAACAATCAACGAATCCCGACTTTGGTGGCCTAGAATGACGACTCTTCATTAAGTTCTAAATCTCAATCAGTTACGGAATACGGCGAAGTTTTTTTGTGAATCTTCGCCAAATTCAGGCGTGCCTGCTGATACTGAGGCGGTGGCGGATAAGTGTTTAAATATCAATGATAAAAACATTGTCCTGGTGCCGAATATTGCACTAGGACAATGTTTAATATGCTTATAGTTAACTGTTTAAGCGCCACGGGTGCCCGCCACCCGCCCATCCCCTCGTTGATGGGGCCAAACAGTGTGGTGCCACAAACAGCGTGATGATGCCTTAGAAGTAATACCTCAGGCCGATGGCGGGCTGGATGGCGAGGTTGTAGGTGATGTTGTCGGTTTTGATATCGTGGTCATATTGGCCGTTTGCTTTCATCTTGGTGTAGGTGTAGCCTAACGATAGAAAGCTGATCGAGAAGGTGTAATGGGCTGGATGTTTCTTTTCATAAGTTCAGAAAATGATTGGCGATTGATCAATTGATCAGACGAAGGTCCTCTATAATTCTGGAATACAAAACAATCAGGCCGGCTGAATGAATCAGCCAGCCTGGTCGCGGGATTTTTGACAAGTTCGTTTTTCAGGGATTTTATTTCAAGCCTGTGGTCTCGCAGGCGTCCATATCACCGTAGTCGAGGTTCTCACCGCACATAGCCCAGATGAAGGTGTAGTTCTTTGTGGCGCAGGCGGCGTGGATGCTCCACTCAGGGGAGATCACGGCCTGGCCGTTCTTCATCCAGATGTGCCTGGTCTCCTGAGGCTCACCCATAAAGTGGCAGATGGCTTGGTCGTCCGGAATCTCGAAATAGAAATAGACCTCCATCCTGCGGTT
The DNA here is from genome assembly GCA_963604455.1 of Lachnospiraceae bacterium. Taxonomy (GTDB): domain Bacteria; phylum Bacteroidota; class Bacteroidia; order Bacteroidales; family UBA932; genus Cryptobacteroides. Next base: position 1,018 of record CAVCRL010000006.1, read on the forward strand.
GTGGGTGTGGGCCGGCATCGTGTTCCAGGTGCTGCCAGGCTTGAGCTCGGTCATACCCATCTGAAGCTGGCAGGTAGGCACGACTTCCTTCACGAGCATCCTGTTGATAACCCTGTGGTTGCTCTCCTCAAGGGTGCCGAGCTCCATATGCACGGCGCTCTCCTTGGTGGTCTTGTGGTCAGGATACGTGGCGTGGGCGTTGGCCGAGCAGAAGTAGAACTTGGCTGGGGATGCCGGGTCAAGGCTTCTGAAAGTCACTTTCCTGCTTCCACGTCCGAGGTAAAGGGCCTCTTTGTAGTCGAGCTCGTACTCGTTGTCGCCGGCGGTGACGATTCCCTTGCCTCCGACATTGAATATTCCCATCTCCCTGCGCTCAAGGAAATAGTCCGCGCGAAGGATGTCGATCGGCTTGAGCTCAAGGGTCTCATTGACCGGCATCGCGCCTCCGGCGATCATCCTGTCGTGCATTGTGTAGGTCATATTCACCTCATCCGCAGAGAACACATTCTCGATAAGGTAGCGTCTGCGGAGTTCAGCGGTGTCATAGCGCTTGGCATCCTCCGGAGACGATGCGTAGCGAACTTCCGAATTGATATTCATATATTATAAAAAATTAAAAATCAAGCATTTCTGTCGCGGCGAGGAGGAATGCTCCGACTCCGTAGACCTCGCTCATATCCTTGGTGATCTTGCCAGGCGAGCCGGCGACCGGCTGGACATATTCCAGCTTGCCGTCCTCCCGCACGTAGGAGCAGAGGGCCTTCCAGCCTTTTTCGACGGCTTTTCTGTAGGTCTTGCCTTTGAGAAAACCGTGGTTCACTCCCCAGGCCAGGCCGTAGGTCATAAAGCCGGACGAGCTGTTCTCCACCGTCGGGTATTGGTCAGGAGCCAGAAGGCTGGCGTGCCAGGAACCGTTCGCGTCTTGATACTTCAGCACCGCCTCTGTCATCTTGAGGTACAGGCTCTTGAAGTAGTCGTACATCGGATCGGACGCAGGGGTGGTCTCAAGCAGGAAAGTAAGGGCGGCGTAGCACCAACCATTACCTCTGCCCCAGAATACTTTCGCTCCGTTGGCCTCTGCCTTGTCGAAGTAGCGGGCATCCCTGTAGTACAGATCATATTCAGTGTCAAAGAGATGGTTTGTCGTGGCGACGAACTCCTCCTTCATAAAATCGGCATATTTCCTGTCACCGGTGATTTGGGTGAGCATTGAATATACCGGTGGCGCCATAAACAGGGCGTCGCACCAGCACCACCTTTCCTGGCCACCCTTGATGCGGATGTCCATCGGAACATTCGAGCGGATGTCGATCACTGAGTCGGCCCTTTCCTTGACGTGGGCGAGCATAGCCGGATCCTTGTGCGTCTCGTAGAGAAGTAGGAAGGACTGTCCCACACAGATGTCGTCGGCGTGGTATAACCTTCTGGCCATCTGCCAGTTGTTGGCCTTGCCGATGTTCATCACAAAATCCTCGGCGGGCTGGTAGCCGGTTTTCCGCGCCCATTCGACCATCCCGCGGAACAAGGCACCGTTGGCCCAGTCCAGGACTGCGCGCTTCTTCCCGGTGTAGGTGACGTTCTTGAAGTTGGCGATCTGCCAGTCGGACACCCGGTCCGCGATTTCCTTCACGTCATTCTTTCCGGCGCAGAGAGGGGAGACCGCAAGCAGCGCGGCCGCCAGACATAATATCCGTTGTGCTTTCCTGATAATCATCTATGTGCGGAATTAGTTGAGGGTTATCACCTTGTACTTTGGAACCAGGGCCTTCATTATGCTCCAGCCGATGAGGTACGCTGTCGCGCACACGCAGAAGATGATGAAGTAGCCGGCCGGTTTTCCTGAGAATCCGAGGAAGGACAGGTTGACCTGCTCGGAGTACACGAAGAGCTCTCCGGCGACTTTCTGGAGCAGCATCGAGCCAAGGCCTCCCGCCATTCCGCCGATGCCGGTGATGGTCGCGATGCTGGACTTAGGGAACATATCCCCGATTGTCGAGAATATGTTGGCTGACCAGGACTGGTGGGCCGCTCCTCCGATGCCGATCAGGATGACCGGGAACCAAGGGGAGATCCTTCCAAGAGGCTGCGCGAGCAGGACGACCAGCGGCAGGAACGCGAAGATCAGCATCGCCTTCATTCTGGCAGCGTACGGATCGAACGCCTCTCCCTTCTTCATCGCCTTGTTGATGAATATGGTAGGAAGCTTTCCGCCGTAGATCGAAAGCATCGTTATGGCGTAGAGTGTGAATATCAATGCCATACCCATCGGGTCGCTGGTCTTGATCCCGAACTGTGTGTTCAGATATGACGGGGTCCAGAACAGGAAGAACCACCAGACTCCGTCGGTCATAAACTTGCCGACGGCGAACGCCCAGGTCTGCTTGAACTTAAGGCACTCCTTGAAGCCGAGCTTCTTGCCGGTTCCGTTGTCGGCCGCCTTCTCGTTGTCGAGTTCCTTGTCCTGCTCGATGTAGGCCAGCTCTTCCTTGCTCACGTGCTTGGAAGCCTCAGGCTTGTCGTAGAGGAACACCCAGAATCCCATCCAGACGAAGCCAAGGGCTCCGATGATGATGAACGAGACCTCCCAGCCGAAGTTCTTCGCGAGAACCGGGATGGTGAGCGGGGCGAACAGCGCTCCGATGGAAGCGCCTGCGTTGAATATGGACGTGGCGAAAGCCCTGTCTTTCTTCGGGAAATATTCAGCCGTGGTCTTGATGGCGGCAGGGAAGTTGCCCGCCTCGCCAAGGGCCAGGATGCTTCTGGCCACGAGGAAGCAGTACATACTGATCGTGGAGATGAGCACGGCGGTGTCTCCTGTCGCCTGAACCAGCTCGGCGGCGGTGTGCAGTCCGACAATATGCTCGGTCACGACTCCGCAGAGCGCGTGCGCGCACGCACCGGCCGACCACACTCCGATTGACCACAGGTAGCCTTTCTTGGTACCCATCCAATCGACGAAACGTCCGGCGAACAGCATACAGATCGCGTATATGATCGAGAACAGGGACGTGATCGTGCCGTAGTGCGATTCGTTCCAATGGAACTCCGGCTTGATGAACTCGTCCCAGGTCAGGGACAGAACCTGTCTGTCAAGATAATTCACGGCTGTCGCGACGAAAAGCATCGCGCAGATAACCCATCTGAAATTGGTCTTAGTCTTACCTGTCATTTTCGTTATTGTTCACTGATTGTTACGGTGAGCGGAGCGCAGACCGCCTTGGCCTGTCCGCTGACATATTCATTCCATTCCTCTGGAGAGGCGACCCCGCCCTGGCTCCAGCCGGAAGCGGTCCAGAAATTGATGGTCTCTCCGCATTTTACCTTGAATTTCAGCACGGCGTGTCCGTCCATAGTCCCGGCCGTGGCCTTGAACGACTTGTCCAGGATCAGTCCGATGCTGATGTTTCCGTCCCTCTCCGGGTTCTTGGAGTCGGAGGCCTGCTCGGTGAAGGCGATGAAATTCTCGCCGTCCACCCTTGAGAGGACATTGTGCATAACCGCTCCAAGCACTACATCGATGGAATCCTTCTCGGAGTGGAAAACAGTCGTCCAGTGAACCAGACGGGTGTTCGCGTCAAGGGTGAGAGTCCTTTCCGCGCAGACTTTCACACCGTCAACGTCGAACTCTGGGTAGGTGAACGCAGCCTGGGTGCGTACCGGACCGTCGCAGATATGCTCCTGCTCCGCCCAGTTGTCACCGATGAATATCTTCTCTCCGGAATATGGAACACAGGCTCCTCCGCCAAGTGTATTGGCCACCTTGTAGCAGTCCATCCCTTCCCCGTGGTTGTGGTGGTAGTCCCCGGCGGCGAACCAGTCGTTGATCACCATCCTTTCCGTGCATTTCAGCCAGATGTCCGGCCCGAACGTGCGAGGGTCTTTGAGCGCCGGGCCATAGATCCTGCCGGCGACGAGATTGTTCTCGTAGGCGTAGTCGTCCTTCCTTTCCGGAACGTAACGGCTATAGGCCAATGTGTCGAAGAATTGCCTTTCGCCTTTGGTGCAGATGAATGTCGCCTCGCTGTTCCCGTCAACCGTGGCCTGGAACAGAACCGAGTTCCCGTCCGCGCTGATCTGGGAAGGAATCTGCTCTCCGTCAGCGTTCTTGATGACGAGATTGCTCCCGTCCAGCCCTTTTATGCCGATGTCGGCGAGCCTGACCTCCACGGTCTCGTTCTGACGTGCTGTGCCGGAATTGTTGCTGACCGTAAAACTCTTTTCGATGGCACCGCAGGAAAGCAGCGCCATCGAAAGACATAATAATGGTAAAACGGTTGTTCTCATTACTGAGGCTGTTTTCCGATGTAAGCGAGAATACCTCCGTCCACATAGAGGACGTGGCCGTTGACGAAGTCGGACGCCTCGGATGCCAGGAACACAGCCGGTCCCTTCAGGTCATCTGTGGTGCCCCAGCGTGCCGCAGGGGTCTTCGCCACGATGAACGCGTCGAACGGATGCCTTGAACCGTCAGGCTGACGCTCGCGCAGAGGGGCGGTCTGAGGGGTGGCGATGTAGCCAGGTCCGATTCCGTTGCACTGGATGTTGTACTCGCCGTACTCGGAGGCGATGTTCCTTGTGAGCATCTTGAGGCCACCCTTGGCCGCCGCGTAGGCGGAGACGGTCTCACGTCCGAGCTCGGACATCATCGAGCAGATGTTGATGATCTTTCCGCCGCCCTGGGCTATCATTGAAGGGATCACGGCCTTTGAGACGATGAACGGAGCGTTCAGGTCCACGTCGATCACCTGGCGGAACTCCTCGGCCTTCATATCGCACATAGGGATGCGCTTGATGATGCCGGCGTTGTTCACGAGGATGTTGATAGGCCCGAGGTCGTTCTCGATTTTCTTCACAAGTTCGGCCACCTGGTCCTCCTTGGTCACATCGCAGACGTAGCCTTTGGCCTCAATACCTTTTTCTTTATAGGAAGCGAGACCCTTGTCCACGAGTTCCTGCTTGATGTCATTGAACGCAATCTTCGCTCCTGCCTCGGCGAACGCGGTGGCGATGGCGAAACCGATTCCATAGGAAGCGCCCGTCACAAGGGCTACCTTTCCTTCAAGTGAAAAATTTACCATAATGAATATAGTTGTTTAGTTCATTTCTGAATATGTCTGCAAATATAGGCTTTTTTTTGCAATCGTGTACGTGCACGGAAAAATATTCCCAAATAAATGTCACGGAAAGGGTCATTCGGCTCCAAGAACAGTCTTGAATATGGCCTTGCCGCCGGCGGGAACGGTGGCCGTGAACCCGACAATGTACGTGCCCGGAACCGGCCTTTCATATTCCTTGAGAGGGGAGTCATAGTCCTTTGGATCAGCGCTCCAGACTTTGTACTCTATCCTTGCGCCTTTGGCACCGGCGCGCAGGAACCGGACTTTGTCTCCGATCGTCAGCCGGATTCCGTCCCCGGTCATTTCCGGGGCTCCGTTGGTGACGAGGGTCCATCTGACCGCGGCCGGCTTCCCGTTAAGTGCTTCGACCTTGTCTGTCACGACAAGATCCTTCGATTTTACAACCTCCACGGTGCGTGTGGCTTTGGACAACTCGCCGGCCAGCGCCGGTGTCAGGTCGATGACGGCCCCGGACTTTCCCCGTTTTTCGATGACTTTCGTTATCCGGGTGAATCCTCCGGAAATGTGGTCCTTGTCGTTGACCGTCAATGTGCTGTGCTGCCGGTTGTTGTAGGCGAACGCCCTCCATCTCAGCGAGTTTTGCTCCATTCTCCACAGGCTTCCGCCCAACTTGATCATCGGGCCTTCCAGTGAGGTGTAGGACGGATTCGGCAGTTCCTTCGCCCAGCGTACCCCTTCCGCGTCGAACACGAACGAACCAGCGTCCATATGTGAGTGCTGGGCTCCGGCCCCGCCTCCCTTGACTCCGAGGTAAACGTCTGATTCAGAGAAAGTCCAGTCCGTGTGGAACATCACGACAGGCGTGATCCCGTTGCCTGAATACACTCCCTTCGGGGCTCTGATGCCTCCCTGCGGGATATTTTTGGCGAAGGCTGTCATCAGAGGCAGCAGCCTGGACTCCTGTCCGAGATTCATATAGTGTCCCTGCCTCATTAGCCTTATTTCATTGTAAAGAACGTCCGGAGAATGGAATCTGTCCGCGAAATACCACAGCGCTATCGACGGTGCCCCGTACTCTCCGCAGTCCGAGTAGTTGTAGAACTTGCCGGTCGCCCCGTATGAGTACAGGACGTAACGGCCTGTGTCACTGAATCCCTTTGTCTCGGAGAGACCGAAATCCGTGCCGACGCAGCTTTCCAGAGCGGAAAGCATCAAGACTTCAAACGTGCTTCCGTAGCCCCAGTAGCCCGGTCCCTCTGGATAGTTTCCGTCAGGCGGGTACATCTCGTTCATAGCCTTCCGGTTGGATTCGACCGAAATCTCGATCAACTCCTTGGCGCGGTCCGGGAACGTCTCGTACATCGCGAGGCAGCCGCAGACAATCCCGGCGTTGCAGACCTGGTTCCAGTTGTTCGTCATCCTGTAGAACTTCGCCCCGCCTTTCTTTTTCCGCGCGGGATTGACGGCATAGTCCACGAACGCCTTCTCGGCCATCCTTTTCGTGTCCTCGCCCAAAGCGTCGTAGAGCCAGTCGTAGCCTATCGCCACGGCCGCTGCCATCTCCCCGGTGTCGAGAAAGTGCTTCCCCGCGTTCCAGTCCTTGAATCCGCAGACCGTGCGGATGGCCTTTTCGGCATATTCAAGATAGATCCTTTCGCCGGTGTAGCGGTAAGCGTAGGCGCAGAAGAATATTCTTGTGAGAGCGTCTCTGGAGACGTGCAGGAGTCTTTTGTCGCTGGCGTCCAGCTTGTACTCAAGGGGCGTGTCTTTCATCGCGTCCCGCCGGCATATTTCCATAATGATGTTGTGAAGGTCGGACAGATAGGCGGACGTTCCGGACCCTATCATCGACTTCATCGCTTCAAATTCCTGATTGTCAAGGAATAGCCGAGGGTGGTTCCCGGCTGTCAGATTAGTGTAGTCCGGCGCTTCCGCTCGCACGGACGCGGAGGCGAGCGCCAGCGTCACCAGAACCGTTATCAAGTGCTTCAGTCTTGTCATCGCAGTTTGTTTTTACCTGTTGTCTGAACTATTCACTTTGCAATATTAAGCATAATCGATGATTTTCCGTGCACGTGCACAGAAAATCTTGTATATTTGTCCGTTTTTCCTTAATATTGTCATCTTGACACTATCGGTGATTGAATATGCAGAACACTAAAGTGACCATAAAGGACGTAGCCAAGGCGGCCGGCGTGACCAACGGCACCGTGGACCGTGTGCTCCACAACAGAGGGGAGGTTGCTCCGGAGACCAAGGCGAAGGTGATGGAGGTGGTTGAGAGGCTGGGGTACAAACCTAACGTTTACGCTTCGATGCTGGCCCGGAACAAGGCGCACAGCATCGCCGTCCTGATGCCGAGCTTCAACAAAGGGGATTTCTGGGAGCTGGTGCACAACGGGTTGTCCCAGTCCGAGGAATATGCCGGCAGATTCTCCGTCAGTGTCGAGGTCTATTATTATGACCAGTATGATGTGGAGTCTTTCCGAAGCCAATGCCGCCAGGTGCTGGAGGACGGACATTCAGGCGTGATCCTGGCTCCGATGTTTCTTGATGACACGCTGAGTTTCTCGGCGCTTCTCACGGAGAACAACATCCCGTATGTGATGCTGAACACGAGCGCCGGGACGGACGGCCATCTGGCCTACTACGGCCTTGCGATGTACGAGAGCGGCCGCTGCTGCGCTGACATCCTGATGTCGATGTCGGACGAGGACCAGAGGGGCAAGGTCTATATGGTGCAGATCGAGAGGGACAGCAAGGGCCTATCGGATCCTTCCGCGGACAGGCGCAAGGGATTCCGGGACTACCTGTCCTACTACTATCCGGACACCGAGGTGGTCACGGTCCTGATCAACCCGAACAGCCCGAGGCAGACTTTCGATGTGCTTTCCGGAGCCTTCGACGGGCTCTCCGGGCGGCTTAACATAGTGACTATGAACTCCAGGATATTCCTTGTGGCTGACTATCTGCGGTCCCGGAATATGTCCGGGATGAACGTGGTTGGCTGCGATGTGCTTGAGCGGAACATCAACGCCCTGCGCGAAGGCTATGTGCGGGTGCTCCTCGGACAGCATTCCGACAGGCAGGCCGCCGGTGCGGTGATGGCTCTGACGGACTATCTCGCCCTTGGCCGGAAGCCTAAGGTCAGGGACAACTATATGTCCATAGATATTCTTACAAAGTACAATTGCAAGTTTTACGATTGCTTATAGAACCCCGCGGATGAGACTCAAATCAACCTTTCCAAGCCTGGCCCTTTTGTTGTGCCTGCTGCTGAATCCTTTTCTGAATATGTCTGCAGACGGTCTTGACGAAGCCCGCAAGTCATTCAAGGAGGCCAGCCTGGTCTCTTACTCCACTGACGATGAGGTGACCGCAAGGTTCCTTGCATATTCCGGAAACGGGGCGAATCTGATCGATGTGCTTCTTACCCAGCTGTATCTGTCGGTCCGTCTGCCGGAAGGCGAAGTCCGCAGGGTTATGGGGCTGTTTGACGGGGAGAGGTGGACTGACATTGATTACCAAAGCAAGTCCAGGGGAGGCTGGGTGACAGGCCTTCACGTCACGAGGATACACGCATTGGCCAAGGCATATTCGGCGGAGGATTCCCCGTTCTACAAGGATCCGGAGCTGGGGCGGATCATCCATTCGGCGATGCGCTGGTGGTTCGTGAACCAGCCGAAATGCCCGAACTGGTGGCATAACGACATCGGAGTTCCGAGGAATATGATCTCGGCTATGCTTCTGATCCGTGACGAGCTGACGGAGGAGGAATATTCAGGAGCCCTCAAGGTTACGAGGACATCCGGTTTCGGCCGCACCGGGCAGAACAAGGTCTGGCTGGCCGGAATCCAGCTGATGAAAGGGCTTCTGTTCGATGACGAGGCTCTCACCCTGGAGGCCAGAAGGCAGATAGGGGAGGAGATCAGGGTCACGTCCGAGGAAGGGATCCAGGCTGACTGGTCGTACCATCAGCACGGGCCGCAGCTTCAGTTCGGCAATTACGGTCTGACCTTCGCCGAGAATGTCTCTTTCTGGATAAGGGCTTTGGAGGGCACTGAGTTCGCGTTTTCCGGAGAACAAAAAGACATAATCAGCCATCTTATCCTTGACGGGATCGGCTGGACTGTCTGGAAAGGGTTTATGGACCCGAGTTTCTGCGGCAGGCAGCTGCACATTGACGGAGGCAGGGGAAAAGCCTATGCCCTGGCGGTGGCGGCGCAGAATATGGCCGCCGTGTGTGACAGTGGCAGGGAACTGTTCGAGAACATCTCGCAGACCTGCCTTGAGCCTGATGGCACAAGGAATATCCTCACCGGAGCGCACTATTACCACCGCTCGGACTGCGGCATCTACAGGACCCCGCGATGGTACGCCTCGGTCAGGATGCAATCGACACGCACAATCGGCTTTGAATATACCAACGCGGAGAATCTCCTTGCGAATTTCTCGGCCGACGGGGCTCTTCTTATGATGCGGAGCGGCAAGGAATATGAGAATATTTTCGCCTGCTGGGACTGGAGGAAGATCCCTGGTGTCACGTCATACGAGAATGGGAAACCGATCCCGTGCCATAATGACAAGTGGCACAGGGAGAACCATTCCGCGTACGTGAAGGGCAAGGTGGACGGTGAGATTATGCTGACTGTTATGGAAGTTGACCGTGACAGTCTTCACGCAATGAAGTCGGACTTTTTCTTCCCGGACGCGGTCGTGGCTCTCGGTGCGGACATAAGGGCCGAGGATCCGGCGATGACGAGACTGACAACCTCGCTGGACCAGACGAGATTCGTCTCGGAGCCGGTTAAGGACCGGAAGTCGAAGTGGGTTTGGCACGACGGGAAAGGCTATGTCTCTCTTGACGGGAATCCTCTCTGCATTGAGACTTCCGAACAGGTTGGCAGCTGGGAGATGATGGCCCCTTGTTATGAGGGGATGTCCGACACTCTCCGCGTTTTCAAGTGCTGGGTTGAGCACAAGGTGGCGGCCGGGCCGCAAAGTTATGCGTATGCGCTTCTGCCGGATGCCACTGCCAAGTCCACGGCAAGGTTCGCCGGAAGCCGTAACGTGAAGGTGCTCCGCAATGACGCTTCCTGTCAGGCCGTGTCCTATAAAGGCACCGTCTGCGCCGTCGTCCATAAGCCTGGAGTCTATGAGCTTGGAAAACACCGCGTTGAGGTGAAGGCACCGGATATCCTTGTCTTGAGATAATGAGGCCGTGGCGGTACATATTCCTGCTTTTGGCGGTTTGTCTGTGCGGATTCCGGGCTTTCGCCGGTTCGCGCAATGTCGGGGATATCTCGAATCTGACCATACATTCGTTCGCCCAGGATCCGAAAGGTTATGTGTGGATAGCCACGGACAACGGACTTTGCAGGTATAACGGTCACGATTACCTTCATTATTACCACGATGCGGAGGATGCTGGCTCGCTCCCTTCAAACACGGTCCTGTCCTTGGTGACGGACGACAGCGGAGTGCTTTGGGTGGCCACCGACCGGGGGGTATGCTGGTACGACGGGATGAATGACTCGTTCGAGCTGGTCGAAGGCGTTCCCGGAGTAAGCAAGCTGGTTTTCAATGACGGTATGGTGGTCGGCTATGGCGCGGGGCAGGGGATAACGCTTCTGAATCCGAGGAAAAAGAGGATCGACTCTGTCCATAACACTCGCTCGCACGATGTCGTGGTCCTGGTGGCCGACAAGTCCGGCAACTTTTGGGGCGGACATTCGGACGGGATCCATATCGTGAGGTTCGACAAGTCCGCGACGGTCGTCGCTTCAGAGACGTTGCCGGAGAAATCAGCTTTCAGGAGTGCGGCGGTCGATAGCCTTGGCAGGATCTGGTTCGGCAGGAATGACGGATTGCTTATCCGTGATGCCGGCACGATGAAAACCGTGGAGGATCCCCGTTTGGCAAAGCTCGTGGAGTTGGTGGCCGGACATTCCGTCACGACGATCCTGCCTGTGCTCGGGACGATGTATGTGTGTATGCCGGGCGTGGGGATCTATACGGTGGAACTGAACGACGGGGATGTGCGCAAGGATGCCGTCAGGAGGTTCGACCTTAGTTATATGAGTGATTTCAGCTGCGGATTCAGGGACAGCGAGAACCATCCGTGGATCGGCACGATGGACAGAGGCTATGGGGTTCGTTTCCTGGAAAAGAAGAATTTCAAGTACGCTCCCACGCTGGGCAAGATAACCCAGGGAAAGTATATGAACTGCGTCGCCGCCTCTCCGTCCTCCCGGACCGTTTGGATGGCAAGCTATTATAAAGGATTGCTGGCTTTTGATGTGGCCACTTCCAAGTCTGTGTGGCATAACTACGGCAAGTGCAAGCCTTTGGATGATCTCGGAGAAAAGGGTATCCAGGCGTTGGCGTTGGACAGGAAGAACAGGCTTTGGATCTCGATGGCCGGCAAGGTGGCGGTCTGCGGGACAAAGAACTCGGAGATTCTGGATTCCCGGGTTGTGGCTGAGGGGTTTGAGGTGAACGCTTTCTGCGAGGATGGGAACGGGACGATGTGGGCGGCCACACCCGTCGGTGTAGTTAGGCTTGATGGTGGGACCGATGGCGCTTGTCTGTTCCAAGGTTCGGATATTCAGGATATTATAAGATTTGACAAGGACAGGCTTCTTGTCGCCGTCAAGGATTCAGGGCTGTTCCTTGTTGATTCGGCGACGCTTGAGACCCAAAGATACCTCTTGGCCGGGGACGATGCCAAGAGAACCCTTGGGGATGTGTCGTGCCTGTATATTCATAAAGAGGAATTGTGGATAGGCACTTCCTCCAAAGGGTTGCTGCGCTGCCGGGGAAATGAGGTTGTCAATGAATATTCCGTCAAGAACGGACTGGGCAGCAATGACATAGCCAGCATCGCGGCTGATCCGGAAGGCAACGTCTGGGTGGGGACATCCTATGGCCTTTCCGTGGTGACGAAGCGCTTTGACAAGCCGATCACATATTACCAAGGCCGCTGGATGGACACGCAGCAATTCTGTAAGAGAAGCGCGGCGTCCCATTCGGGGAGGATGTTTTTCGGCGGGAATATGGGACTGGCGTTCTTCTTTTCGGACAGAATCATCTCGAATATCTCTGACGAGCCGGTGAATATCGTGCTTACAGGACTGAGTGTCAATGGTGTGGAACAGACACCGGGCGACGGGAAGATCCTTGGCCGTCTTGTCGATGACACGGACCGGATTGTCCTGAAAAGCAACCAGAACAGCATAGGAATCCGTTTCGAGCCGGTCTCGTTCATCGCCGAGGACAACATCGGGTTCTCCTACAGGCTTACGGGAAAGTACACGGATGATGAGTGGAATGACATCGGAGGCTACAGGCGTGTCACATTCTCGCATCTGCCTCCGGGGCATTATGTCTTTGAGCTCAAGGCCAGCAACGTGGACGGCTTCTGGAGCAAGGAGCCGCGCCGGCTGGAGATCGTCATAAGGAAGTCCCCGTGGCTTTCCTGGTACGCCTTGCTCGCGTACATCGCCTTGGCCGTCGCAGGGATGATGGCTGTCTCAAGGTTCATAATCAACCGCAGGATGGAGGAGATGGAGCTTCAGGCCGCCAAGGATGACCTGAACCGTGAGAAAAGGCTCTCCGAGATGAAGGTGAACTTCTTCACGAACATCTCGCACGAGTTGAGGACATCTCTGGCTCTGGTCTATGGGCCGGTCAATATGCTGTCCAGAGTCCGTGACAAGGTCAGCTTCGACAAGATGATCGAGTCGATCAACTACAATATGAGGAACCTGCTGAATCTGGTTGACCAGCTTCTGAATCTGAGCCGCATAGAGAACGGTGCCCTTCCGTTGTCCGTCTCTATGACAGATGTGCCTTTCCTTCTGCGCAGGCTCACGGACGGTTTCTCGTTCCAGGCTCACGAGAAGTCCATCGAACTGCTGTTGGACTGCTCCGGAGATCTGGCAAGTGTGCCGGTTGACGCCGACAAGCTGGCCAGGGTTGTCGTGAACCTTGTCTCCAATGCGCTGAAATACACTCCAGAGGGCGGCCACGTCCGGATTCTTGCCGAGCGTGTCGCCCGTCCTGACCAGATTCTGTCCGGATACAAAACGTCCTCCACATACCTTCAGATCTCCGTGACTGATGACGGGATCGGGATGAAGGACGAGGATGTCGCGCACATATTCGACCGTTACACAAGACTGGCCCAGACCGAGACCTCGGTGACCGGGACCGGCATCGGGCTGCACTATGTCAAGGAACTTCTGCGGATCCACGGCGGGGCTGTCAACGCCCAGGTGCGGAAAGAGGGCGGGATGAGGTTTGTCTTCGCCTTGCCTGCGGACGAGAGCTTCTATGAGATCACAGAGACAGCCAAGGACTTCCGCTCCGATGTGATTGACGGAATGCTGGTCGTGGATCCGGTCAAGGAGGAACCTGTCGGGGAGGAAGGAAACCGTGAGCGGCACAAGGTGCTGGTTGTTGAGGACAATGCCTCCCTGCTCGCCTGGCTTAAGGATATTCTTTCGTCAAGGTATGATGTTTACACCGCTTCTGACGGTGCCGATGCCCTTGACATAGTCAATGATGTCCTCCCGGACTTGATTCTGACGGATGTCGTTATGCCTAAGGTTGACGGCTACGAGCTTTGCCGTCGGGTGAAGGAGGACAAGATGCTCAGTCATATTCCTGTGGTCATCCTGACATCCAAGACCCGGGAGGAGGACCGCCTTGTCGGCTACCAGCACGGGGCGGACCTGTACGTGACCAAGCCATTCAGCGCCGAGCTGATCCTCACGCTCATCGGGAACATTATGGCGACAAGGGAGAAACTCCGCGAAAGCTTCACTTCCCAGGATGTCTCCACGGACGAAAGCAAGGAGGATCCGATCGAAAGCATCAGCGCCGACGACAGGGCTTTCATCGAAGGCCTCAGGAAATACATCGAGGACAACATTTCGGAGACGTCGATCAGCATCACCGCCCTTGCCGGGGAGATGTGTATGAGCCGGGCCAGCTTCTTCAGGAAGATGAAGTCCCTGACCGGTATGACTCCGAATGATTTCATTTTGTCCTACCGTCTCAACAAGGCCGCGTCTATGCTCAAGGAAGGCCGTTGGAGGGTGGGTGAGATAGCCGATATGCTGGGATTCAGCACCGCGTCCCATTTCTCAAGGGTATTCCGCCAGAAATTCGGAAAATCGCCTAAGGAGTTCATAATGTAGCTGTTTTCCGTGCTCGTTAACGGAATTGAGATTCCCGGACAATTTTATGAGACTTTTATGCCCGGCGAATGCGTCCTGATGGAGTAATTTTGCACCATCAAGATTTGCATTCACGAAATGAACAAGAAGACACTCATCACAATTCTCTCGGCGCTCGTCGCTCTCGGCGCCTGGGCTCAGAATCCAACGGAGCGGAAAGCGGTGGCTCAGACATCCGTCAAGCCTGCCGAGGTCGTGGTCAACAAGGACAGGCTCGAACACCCTTTCGAAGGAAGTATGGACGGTCAGAAGGTAGACGGCTACAGAGGAATATGGTTCACCATCGGCCAGGCCAGGTCGGACTATGGCGACAAGTATTCCGGAGGGCTGGGCACGTACACGATGAAGCATATTCCTATGGCGGTCTACTCCAAGGAGGCCGACAAGACTTTCTTCGTCTATGGCGGCGCTCCGGACACGGAGGAGAAGTACCTTCTTTGTATGATAGGATGCTATGACCACAAGACGGGGATGCTGTCAAAACCCGTGGTCGTGCACGACAAAGGCTGCTACAAGGTTTTCGACCCTCACGATGACCCTACGGTACAGATCGACAAGGACGGCTACGTCTGGGTTTTCGTCGCCGGAAGGGCCAACAAGCGCCCTGGCATCCGCTACCGCAGCGTGAAGCCTTACGACATCTCCGCCTTTGAATATGTCAATGAAAGCATTATGGCCTACCCTGAGGTCATCTACGACAATGAGAAGGGATTCTTCCTGTTCGACACCCGTTACGACGGGGTCCGCAGGACGTTCTTCCAGACCAGCAAGGATGGTGTGAATTGGTCTGATTTCCAGCCGATCGCGTCGATCATCGAGCCGGGTGAGGAGAAATCCGGACACTATCAGTTCGCCAACTATGACGGCGAGAAGCTGGTCTGCTGCTTCAACCGCCACATCAACGGCAACGTGGACACCAGGACCAACATCTACTACATCCAGAGTAAGGATTGGGGCAAGACCTGGACAACCGCCGACGGAACTGTCGTCGAGCTTCCGATTCTCAGGGAGCAGGGACCGGCTCTGATCCGGGATTTCCATAAGGAAGGCAAGAACTGTTACATCAAGGACATCAATTTCGATCACAAGGGCAATCCTGTAATATATTATGTGACCAGTGACAACCACCTTACCGGACCTGACGGCGGAGCCCGCATACATTCCGTGGCCCGTTGGACCGGAAAGAAATGGTCTTTCACGGACTTCGCTGAATCCACGCACTGCTACGACAGCGGAAGCCTTTGGGTTGACGGCAAGGTGATGACGATCATCACTCCGTCCGATCCGGGTCCTCAGTACTGGGGCACAGGCGGCGAGATGGTGATGTGGAAGAGTTTCAACGGCGGAAAGACCTGGAAGCGTCACAAGACTTTGACCCACAACAGTCCGCGCAACCACGGCTACGCCAGAAGACCGCAGAACTGCAACAATGATTTCTATGCTTTCTGGGCCGACGGCAATCCTGACAAGAGGAGCATCTCGTACCTCTATTTCTGCAACAGCGAGGGGGATGTCTATCGGATGCCTTACAATATGACCGAGGAATGGCAGAAGCCGGAACTGGTCCGGAAGGCCGGGAAATAGACCAGAACATTGATGATTACCCGTAAATACCATATTCTATCCGCAGTTGCCACCATCCTTTTGGTGGCGGCTGCTTGCTCCGTCTCCAAGGAGGATGTCCTGGAGCTGGACGGTACCGGGAAGATCGCTCTTCTCGGCGGGAGGGAACGGGTAGTCTGCAAATGGAGCGGGATCTCGGACGCTGTCGCCGGCATTGCGCTGGACGGTGCCGGGAACCACTTCGAGATCGATTTCGACGGCGATGAGGGATCCTCTGTCCTGAGTCCGGTGCCGGAAGGGAACGGGACATTCTCCGTGACCTGGCGCGCCAAAGGCGGCGGGACCTTCAATGGGGCCGGAATCGAAGTGAGAGTCTATGGCTCTGAATATGAGGACGGTCTGGAGAACCGGTCTGTCCTTGCGGCATCCTATACCGGAAACGGAGTTGAGATAATCCTGAGCTCATCGTGCCCTGACGACATCAAGGGAATGGAGTTCACGTTCACCTCTGCGAACGGCTCTTTGAAGACTGAATATGTCGAGTCCTATGGCGGTGGACGCACCCAGACGGTAAGGCTCAGGGATGCCGTGGACGGACCTCTCACGTACCGCAGTGTTTGGAGTCCGCTCGGCGGCGCGGGTGACATATTCAAAAGCGCTCAGGAGGTAATTGTTCCGGAAATGGCTTCTTCTGTGGAAGGTCTCTCGCAGACGGTCGATGGCTACCGGGGAATATGGTTCACCATCGGGCAGTCCAAGTCTGAATATGGCGACAAATATTCCGGAGGGCTGGGCACGTACACGATGAAGCATATTCCTATGGCAGTGTACGCCCCGGAGGTGGACAGGACTTATTTTGTCTATGGAGGTTGCCCGGACACAGGAAAGGCCTATCTTCAGTGTATGGTCGGATGCTATGACCACCGCACCGGTATGCTCAGAAAGCCTCGGGTGGTGATGGACAAGGGCATCCTCGGGGTGAGCGACCCTCACGATGACCCGACCGTCCAGATCGACAAGAACGGCTACATCTGGGTCTTCGTGGCGGGAAGGGCCAACAAGCGTCCCGGAGTCCGCTACCGCAGCGCCAAGCCTTACGACATCTCTTCCTTTGAATATGTCAACGAAAGCATAATGGCCTATCCTCAGGTGATGTACGACAAGGACAAGGGATTCTTTCTGTTCTTCACCCGCTATGACGGAGTCCGCCAGCTTTTCTGGCAGACCAGCAAGGATGGGGTGGAATGGACACCGTACCGGAAACTTGCTTCAATAAAGGAAGGCTCCGAGACCAAATCGGGCCATTATCAGATAAGTAATATTTTCGGAGGCAAACTCTGCACGGCCTTCAACCGTCATATCAACGGCTCGGTCGATACCAGAACGAACATCTACTATCTTCAGTCCACCGACTGGGGACAGACCTGGACAACGGCTGACGGCACTGTCGTGAATGTCCCTGTTACGGACAGGCATTCTGTCTGTGAACTCCGTGATTATCAGAGTCAGGGACGGAACTGCTACATCAAGGATCTGAACTTTGATCCTGCCGGCAATCCGGTGATCCTTTACCTTACCAGTGACAATTACCTTACCGGCCCGGCCGGAGGTGTCAGGCAATGGCACACGCTTTACTGGACGGGATCGGAATGGGAGGAAAGCCTCATCACTACCTCCACGCATTGCTACGACAGCGGAAGCATCTGGGTGGAGGACGGACAGTGGACGGTCATCGCCCCGACGGATCCGGGACCTCAGTACTGGGGAACCGGTGGCGAGATGGTGCGTTGGACCAGCACGGACAAGGGTAAGACTTGGAGAAGAAGCCTGAACCTGACTTCGGGAAGTGTGTCGAACCAGACCTACGCCCGAAGGCCTCTGCGGGCGGCGGACGGATTCTATGCCTTCTGGGCGGACGGCAATCCGGACTCAAGAAGTGTCTCGCATCTGTATTTCTGCGACAAGGGCGGCAAGGTTTACAGAATGCCTTACAATATGACAAAGGAATGGGAGAGGCCCGAGCCGGTCTATTAGATGCCAAGAATTGGTTTATGAGTATGATTGAATAGAGTATGATAAAACGTAATTAGTAACATTATGAGAAAATCACTTAGACTGATCTTTCTGCCGCTGATGGTCCTGTCGGGTTTGTTCCTGGCATCCTGCGCGGAAGAGGAAAAAGGAACCGAAGAGGTGGTTGACATCAATGGCCTTTCCGACATCCGTCTGTCCTACGACGGGTCGGAGAACGCCACGTTCACCGTTTCTTCCACAAGGACCTGGTCGGTGTCCAAATCCGGAATGGATTGGCTGACGGTCACTCCGGTCAACGGCGGCTCGGGAAAGCTCGCGACCGTCACCGTGAAGGCCGATGCCAATGATGACCTTGAACGTTCCGGCCAGCTGACCGTCAGGGCGGGCTCGGTGAAAAGAACGATCACGGTCACGCAAGACGCTTTCCCTATCGTCCCTGAGATCAAGGTTTATGACCTTGACACAGAGGTAATAGCCTTTGATTTCGACAAGACCGATCCGGTTGTGTTCAAGGTCTGGAGCAATGTCGCCTGGACCGTTGAGAAGGCCGGTTTGGATTGGGTCTCAGTTTCTCCGGAGTCCGGCGAGCGCAAGACGGAGAGCGAGATCACTGTCACTCCTGAGCTCAATACTGGAGACGCGCGTGAGGGCACATTGACCTTCAAGGGCGAGGGCGCTCCGGATGTGGTGGTCAGGATAACCCAAACGAAGTATGTGGATGATCCTGTCTTCAATGTGACCGGCGCGGAGGGGAATGCTGTCTCCTTCACCGACAAGGCCGAGACTGTGGCCGTGCTGACGGTCACGACAAACAGAAACTGGTCCGCCGTCAAGTCAGATGGAATGGACTGGCTCACCGTGACGCCTGCATCGGGAATAGCGAATATGGAGGGTACGTCTGTCAAGGTGTCCGCTTCCGAGAACTCTTCGACTGAGCCGCGCACCGGCACTCTTACCTTTAGATGCGAGGACGAGGCGATCGAGGATGTGGTCATAGCCATCAGTCAGGCCGGAGTATTCGTTATGCCTACGGAATGGACCTGGACGCTTGAGGATTCCGTGCTCAAGGGAACTGAATGGGCATCCAAGGGCATAGCCGCCGATGACAGCAAGACAGCGGAAATGAGATGGAACATCGTCAATGATGATTCAAAATACGCCGATCCGGCCGGCCGCGGCTCCATTGTCAGCGGAGATGGTAACGGACACTATGCCTATAAGGGTGTCTGGACAGGAGATAATATGGAATTCTCGCTGCCTGTCAAGGATTTCGAGGCCGGAACCTCCGTCAGCATCCAGTTCGCGATGTCCGGAGTCAATTCGGCGCCTTGCTTCTGGACTGTGGAATATCTCGACGGCGGTGTCTGGACTCCGACCAGTTCCAGAGCTCTGAAAAGCGCCAAAGGCGTGACGATGGAGGCCACGTACGTGCTCCTGAAACAGAACACGACCGTGAATGTCAAGGAAACCGCCACATTCAAGACCGCGATCGCCGACGGCACATTGAAGTTCAGGATCAAGTGTGCGGCTGGAGAGTACACAGTGAACAGCGCCAAGGCCGCGACCCAGGCCGGAAAGTCGTCCACAATCCGTATCCGCCAGTGGAGCGATGGATCCTGCGACGCCATCAAGATCAAGATTGAAAAATAATAACCAATGAATATGAACAGTTGTCTGAAAATATTCCTCTCGCTTATGGTTCCTCTCGCGGCCGCGTCGACAGTGGCCGCGGATCCGGCGGCGGGTGCAGTTCCCGCAAGGGACATATCTGCCCAACAACAGTCCAAGCAGTTGTCGGTCAAGGGCGTGATTGTCGATCAGGATGGCCTGCCGGTGATCGGCGCCGCCGTTATGGTCAAGGGCAACAAGTCCAACGGTGCGGTCACAGACCTTGACGGCCGTTTTGAGATCAAGGCTCCGGCCGGCTCCGTTCTGGAGATATCCTGTCTGGGCTACACGTACAAGACAGTGACCCTGACAAGCTCCAAGGACTTGCGGATCGTTCTGGAAGAAGAGTCCACGATGCTGCAGGAGACCGTGGTAGTCGGCTACGGTCAGCAGAAAAAAGAGAGCGTCGTGGGCGCGATCTCCCAGATCTCCACCGATGACATCGTCAATTCAGGTACCGCCAACATCACAAGCGCGATAACCGGTAAGCTTTCCGGAGTCGTCACGATCGCCAACGGCGGCCAGCCAGGCGACAACGACGTGAGCATATTCATCCGTGGTGTCTCCAGTTGGAACGGCTCCAGCCCGCTGGTGCTTGTGGATGGTGTCGAGAGAAGCTTCTCCGACATCGACCCTAACGAGGTGGCGACCATTTCCGTGCTGAAGGACGCTTCCGCTACCGCCGTGTTCGGAGCAAAGGGTGCCAACGGTGTCATCATCGTCACGACAAGGACAGGTTCGGTCGGAAAGCCAAAGATGCAGGCCTCGGTGTCGTACGGAATGGATTTTCCGACGATGTTCCCGGAGCATATCTCCTCCGCCACGACGGCCGAGCTGCTCAACGTCGCCCAGAAGAACGCCCAGAGTTTTGGCTCTATGATCCCTCAGTGGCAGATCAATGAATATAGGAACCCTACCTCCAGGATCAACTCCATCCGTTACCCTGACAATGACTGGTTCGCGCTGACAACCAAGAGTTTCTCCAGCAGCGTCAACGCCAACCTGTCCGTGACCGGCGGATCAGACAAGGTGAAATATTTCGTCTCTTTCGGCTACAACAAGGAAGGCTCCATATTCAAGGATTTCACGTCCTGGGGTGGCTCGAACTTCAGCTACGACAGGCTGAACTACCGTACCAACCTTGACGTGAACCTGACGAAATCCACCCTCCTGTCGGTCAAGGTGGGAGGCAACCTCGGAGTCCAGAACGCTCCTACGGGCACCGGCGGTATGAGTCCGTCCGCCCTTTTCGGGCATATGTACTCCTCGTCCCCGATGATGTACCCGGCCTACTATCCTGACTGGATTCTGGACGAGATACCTGACACTGACTACCCTGACCAGCGCGGAGACCGCATCGCCTCTTCGGCGGGGGCGTTCTACGACAACGCCGTCAAGCTGCTGGGCTATGGGTCATATTCCCAAAGCGTCGGCAACAAGCTCTACACGGACGTGAAGCTGAAGCAGGACCTTGACTTCATCACGAAAGGTCTCTCATTGTCAGCCAATTTCTCGCTGAGCACCTATTATTCCCGAATATCCCAGAGCGCGAACCACGAGAATCCGGTCTATTACATCGACTGGGATCTTTACGATGCCGGGGTCGGAAACCCTTGGGTGAACAACAAGAGTACCGGAGAGACAATCTACGAGCAGCCTGAGTTCGCCGTGACCAAGGGCGGTGTCGAGAACAACTACTACGTGACATTCTACTGGGAAGGCGCCGTGAACTACGCCAGGACGTTCGGAGACCACTCAGTGTCCGCCCTCGCCTTGTTCAACCAAAGGGAGAACATCCGCACGACGGCTTTCCCGTACAGGACAATGGGTCTTGTCGGACGTGTCACCTACGACTACAAGAGAACCTATCTCCTTGAGGCCAACCTTGGCTACACCGGATCCGAGCAGTTCTCTCCGAAGAACAGGTTTGGCCTCTTCCCTTCGGTGGCTGTCGGCTGGGTCCCTTCGCAGTACAAGTGGTGGAAGAAGAGTATGCCTTGGTGGTCCAAGATGAAATTCCGCTATTCCGACGGACTTGTCGGAAGCGACCAGACCAGTTCAAGATGGCTTTACTACAGCTCATATTCAAAAGGATCCTATGTCACCGAGGACAGTGCGGCCAATGACACCGCCCAGTGGGAGCTTGCCCACAAGAGGGACCTTGGCATCGAGTTCGGCTGGCTCAAGAACCGCCTCACCCTGGAGGTGGACCTCTTCAATGAGAACCGTACGAATATGCTCGTGGCCCCGAACGTCACGATGATCGTGGGCACGGCCTACAAGGAGGTCAACAGAGGCTCGATGAAGAAGCACGGCATCGAGATCGAGGCCGGCTGGAAGAACGACTACAAGAACGGTTTCGGCTACGACATCTCGGCGATGCTGTCCCTGAACGAGAACCGCATCACGAACTACGAGGACGCTCCTTACGCTCCGGAGTACCAGAAGACCGCCGGGAAGGCCTACAGGGGACAGACCAACGGTGTCTCCGTTGTTGACGGCGGCTATTACACCAGTGTGGACGACATCCACAACTATCCTTCGTACGCCGGTAACTGGCAGTACCTGAACGTCGGCGCCTACAAGTACCTTGACTATTCCGCGGACGGTCTCCTGAACGTGGACGACCTTCACGCGATAAAGGGCACCCAGTACGCCCCGGCGGTGGCTTCCCTTAACTACGGGATCAGCTACAAGGGCTTCGAGGTGAGGATGCTCTGGACCGCCAACTTCGGGAAATATGTCAACTTCAACAGGAGCTGGGAGGTAGAGTTCAACAAGGGTGACTACCGTGTGAACACCTCGCAGCTGGATTACTGGAGGCCTGACAACCAGGACGCCAACCACGCCACGCTGGTCTATGGCGGAGCCTCCGGCCACCCGATGTATATGTGGGCTGGCGGTGACCCGACGAAATCGTACACGATGATGCTTGAGGGGCGCACGTGGAGAAAATCCGACTATGTGAACCTGAGGGAGATCTACATCGGCTACACCATCAAGTCCAAGGCGTTCTTCAAGGCGACAGGACTGAGGAGCCTCAACGTGTACGCCACGGGCAACAACATCTGGACCGGCACGGGACTGATCGAGGGTGATCCTCAGAGCACGACGTTCACGTCAGGTTTCTATCCGAATATGCTGAGTGTCAAGCTTGGCGTCAAAGTGGGATTCTAATGGAAATGATCAAGATGAAAAAGATACTAAACAGCGGCATAATTGCGTTATGTCTTATTTTCTCCGGATGCGACTGGCTGGACATCAATCCCGAGACAGGACTTGACGAAACAGAGGTGTTCACCATCTGGGACAACTACAAGGCATATTTTGACTATGTCTATGGCAATTCAGTGGCCAATTCCGAAAGGAACACCAACATCAAGCAAGGCTATCCTCTCTATCTGGACAACTGGAGCCTTCGCTTCACCTGGCTTGCGATGACGGATATGTGTGACACCGGCCGTCTCATCAGGGCGCAAAGCATCAAGGCAGGCACTCTCGGGGCCAATGTGGAGGTGTTCACGACGGATCTGACGAGAAGGCCGGTGTCATATTCAATGTTCAAGATCATCAGGATCTGCAACAAGTCCATCGAGAACATCGACAGGGTGCAGAATATTCCTTCCGAGCAGGACAGGAATGACATTCTGGGGCAGGCGTATTTCGTGAGAGGCTTCGCTCATTTCGTGCTCTGCCGCTATTTCGGCGGGATGCCTTACCTTGACAAGGCCCTTGGCTCCGAGGACAACTGGGACCAGACAAGACTCAGCGCCAACGAGACCTACAGACGCTGCGCCGAGGATTTCGAAAAAGCTTATGAATATCTCGCCGCGGCCGGCAAGACCCGCCGTGACGGAACTTTCGGCAACCCCGGACACCTTACCGCGCCTGATCAGGACAGACCTAACGGTGTGGCCGCCAAGGCGATGAAGGCCAGGGCTCTGCTCTATGCCGCGAGCCCGCTGAACAACGTCTCCGGTCAGAAGGACTGGGAGGATGCCGCAGTGGCTTCCGCCGAAGCCTTGAAACTGGCTCTGGACAATGGCTACGAGCTGCTTCCGATCGGCTCCTGGAAGAACAATTTCATCGCTTCCAAGTACACCAACGAGCACATCTGGGCGTGGAACTACGGCTCAGCAAAGACCAGTTCCTACACCGGAATGTACACGTACTCGATCTCCAACGCCAGCAACGCCAGCGGGGATTGCCCGACACAGAATTTCGTGGACAGGTTCGAGACCATCTACGGGGATCCTCTCCAGACAGAGGAGGAAAGGGATGAGGCCGAGGCCGAAGGCCATTACAATGAACAGAATCCATTCGCCGACCGTGACCCTCGACTTGACCTTACCGTGCTTCACGACGGAAGCGTTGTGGCCGGCTGCGTGTCGGGTGTGAATATGTATTACGATCCTGACCTCAAGATCTATCCGACAACCAAGATCAGCGGCGCGAGCTCTCCGAGAACCCTCAATCACGAATGGGGCGCGGATGACGCGAAAGGCTGGACCAACACCGGTTATCTTGTGAACAAATGGTGGGACGGCAACTATCAGAAGAGTTATCAGAGGACCGATCCGCTGATCCGTCTTGCCGAGCTGTACCTCAATTACGGCGAGGCCGTGAATGAGGCCTACGGCCCGTCAGGAAGTGCCGGAGGTCTGGACCTTACCGCTGTCCAGGCGGTCAACAAAGTCCGTGAGAGAGCCGGAATGCCAGGGGTGCAGGACAGGTTCACGGCGGACAAGGACTCGTTCCGTGAGCGTGTCCAGAACGAGAGGACAATCGAGCTTGCGTTCGAGGGGCATCACTATTACCTTGACATCCGCAGGTGGAAGACCGCGCCGAAGACAATGACTCAGACCCTTATGGGCATCTATGTCGAGAAAGTCCCTGTCAGTGAGGAATATCCTGTCGGAAGACGGTACGAGCGCCGCTCCATTCCGGCGAACCGTCAAGGCTCCTGGAAGCAGGCGATGTACTATATCCCGTTCCCGACCGACGAGGTGAACAAGATGAAGAATTTCACCAATAATGAAGTTTGGTAACAATCAGCGGAAATGAATATGAAAAGATACACTAAGACAATCAGCGCCGTGCTGGCGTTAGCGTTGCTGGCGGCTGTGTCGGAATCCCCGGCCAGGGCGGCCGGCAAGTCTCCCGCGGACACTGTCGATGTCCCGGCGAAGGCCGGCCATAGGGTGAGACAGACACTTGTCCTTCCTTATGGTAACAACTATAATAAGACCCTGTCCACCGGCGGCTCTTCCGTCTTTTACGAGGAGGACATCAACAAGTACCCTTCCTCTGATTTCAGAAACACTCTGACCGGAGTCATCCCCGGATTGGTCATCACTGAGGCCAGCGGAATGACCGGTCTTATGTCGGATGGTGCGCGTGGCGGAATGAATTTCAGAGGGCTGGCGCCAAAGTTCGTTGTGGATGGACAGCCTGTCTATCTTACGGAAGTCCAATTGGATCCTGAGGAGATCGAGTCTATGACATTTGTGAAGGATGTCCTTGACAAGTCGCTTTTCGGAGCAAGGTCTTCGGAAGGAGTTCTCTATATCACAACCAAGCGTGGCTTGCAGGCCGGAAAGATGATCCGTGTCGGAGTCGAGAGCGGAGTCAGCGTCATTGACAGGATGCCTGAATATGTAGGCGGCGCCGAATATGCCACCTTGCAGAACCAGGCCAGAGACGCTGCGGGTTATCCCGTCCTGTACACGCAGGAAGACATTGATGCCTACGCCCTGAACAGGCCGGATGACCTCATCCATCCTTCAGTGGATTGGAGAGGCTTGATGTTCAAGGACACCAAGTCCTACAAGAAGGCCAATCTGACGGTTCAAGGAGGCACGGAGGCGGTGAAGTACGCTGTCTATTTCGGCTATCTTGGCGAAGGGGATTTCTATGCGGCGGGCCCGGCCGCAGGCTACAACAAGATGAATCTTCGTACCAATGCCGACATAAAGATCACAAATGACCTTAAGTTCAGCATAGGTTTGTTCTCCGGTCTGAATTTCAGGCGCAGCCCACGTTTCAGTGACAACGGCTCGTTCAACGAGTTTGACAATTACCTTTCGGTCGCCAACAACACACCTCCTGTCGCGTTTCCTGTCCACGTGGGGCTCAACACCGAGACTGGAGGATGGATCTACGGCCTTAGTGAGGTGTACACAAGCAATCCTTACGCCGCATTGACCGAGAAGGGGTTCTTCACTGAAAGGGAACGTTCCGGAATCGTCAACGGTACGTTGACCTGGGATATGGGCAAGATAGCCAAGGGACTTAAATTCGAATCCTATGTCGGCCTTAACGTATTCAATATGGACCGTATAGGAAAGACTCCGGACTATCTTGCGGTGATTTACGATCCGCTGACAGGCCAAAGTTCCAAGACATCCCACGAGGGCGCCAAGGCGTCAGGAAAGACCGCGATGGGCAAGTGGTACCACCAGAGCCTCTATCTCAATGAAAGGCTGAGCTATACCGGAAACTGGGGACTCAACCGTCTTTCGGCGGCGGCCGTCTATTACCTTGAGACAACAGAGAGAAGCCAATCCGCCTACAGGGATCGCCAGCACTCGGTGATTCTGAACGCGGACTATTCATACGCGAACCGCTATCTTGTGCAGGCGGTGATGAACACCTCCGGTTCGTGTATGTTTATGAAAGGCAAGAGGTACGGTGTGTTCCCGTCTCTCGGCCTTGGCTGGGTGATGTCCGAGGAGGATTTCCTCAAAGGTTCCGGCTGGGTTGACTACCTCAAGCTGCGCGCTCAGGCCGGAGTCATCGGCTACAACTCGTTCGGAGCCTTGGATCTTTATGAGGATGAGTACCTTAAGGAAAAAGGCGTGAACTTCGGCCCGGCCTCCACGGACTTTGAATGGATCGGCGGCTCCACGAAGTACCAGTCCTACAAGACGACTCTTCTGCGTCTCGGCAACAAGGACCTTACCTGGGAGAAGCGCAAGGAGATCACGGCCGGCGTCGAGGCGAAGTTCTTCGGCAACAGGCTGTCCGTTGACGCGAATTACTTCTACAACCTTCGCGACGGCATCATCACCAACACGAGTGATGTGAACCCTAAGCTCTTCGGTTTCAACGGAGTGACTACCTACGACAACTACAACAAGATCCGTTACCAAGGCACCGAGGTGGCTTTGAACTGGACGGACAAGGTCGGTGACTTTGAATATTCAGTAGGAGGGTGGGCTGTTTACAACCGTGGCAAGTACCTCCGTTACAGCGAGAACCAGATCAATGACTACAACAAGGTGGAAGGCTCTATGGTAGGGGACTATCACGGCTATGTCTATCTCGGCAGATATGAGTCGGCCGAGGACATCGCCTCTTCTCCTGAGCAGACCTTCGATTCAGAGGTCCAGGCCGGTGACCTGAAGTACAAGGACCTGAACGGTGACGGAAAGATTGACTCCAACGACAGGACCATCATCGGCAACACCTCTCCGAAACTGAACTATGCGGTCAATATCTACCTTAAATACAAAGGCTTTGACTTCACGGTCGTCGGGACGGGCAAGGCTTTCTTCGATATTCCGTTCACTAACAGCTATTTCTGGAACGGATGGGGACAGAACAACTACTCGAAATTCGTGAGCGAGAACATCGGCGGCGACTATCCGCGTCTTTCCTACGACAAGATCTCGAACAACTTCCAGACGTCCCGTTTCTGGCTTCGTAAGGGAGACTGGTTCAAGATCCAGAATGTTGAGCTCGGTTGGGCGACCTCGTTCCGCAACTCTAACTGGATCAGAGGTATAAGACTCTTTGTACGTGGCTCCAACCTGCTGACCATCAGCGGAATCAAGTATATTGATCCGGAGTCAACCTCGGCTGGTGTCACTACAGATCCTCTGTACAGGACGTTCACCGGTGGTGTCAAGTTGAACTTTTAACGAGAATCGGCAATGAAAAACAATTTACGAATATTCCTGCTTTCAGCCGCCGCCGTTCTTGGCGGATGCGACTTCCTTGACCCTCTTCCGATGGGCAATGTGACGGACGAGAACATCTCAGACTATCCGTCCTACATCAGAGGATTCGTCGAGAAGGCCTATGATATGCTGCCTGAGACGTACATCAGCAACGAGTACATCTATCTTGACGCCATAACGGAGGATGCCGTGATCACGTCAAGCGGAAGCACGATCAGACGCTATGGCACAGGGGCGGTCTCTCCGGCCTCATATCCTTTCGAGGCATATTGGACAAGGGACTACACGGCCATTATGTATGTCAACACTTTTCTGGAGGACAATCTGGGGCTGAACACCCGTTACCTTGTCGATAACAACACGAACGCTCTCCTGCAACGCTACCTGCAAGGTGACGCTTATGCGATGAGGGCTTGGTACGAGTTCGACCTGCTTAAGAAGTTCGGCGGTGTCGGCACGGACGGGAGGCTGCTTGGTTTCCCTATCCTTACCTCACCGGTCAATGTGTTCGAGGCGGATCCGGAGAGCGTGGAGAGGAACACGTATGACGAGTGCATCCAGAGGATTCTGGATGACTGCGACTCCGCGCTCGTGTATATTCCTGAAGCCAACAGGGACTGGCTTGGGCAGCACAGCACGATTGACGGGGCTTCCCGCTGGAAGAGGCTGGACGGGCTTTCCGTGAAGGCCTTGAAAGCGATGGTTTATCTGTACTGGGCCTCGCCGGCCTTCAACCCTGACGGGGACGTCTCCAGATGGGAGAACGCGGCGAAGTACGCCGCCGAGGTGATGGACTTCAAACTGTTGAGGGACGGCGCTCAGCCGAACGGCTTCAACCCTGCCGAGAAATTCACCTGGCTCTGGCCTAACTCCCAGGAGATCATATTCACTTCCGGCTGGGCGACGAACTCGAATATGGAGAATCTTTTCTATCCGCAGGGATTCCGCGGCAACGGCTCCGTCGGGGCGACCCAGAACCTTGTGGACGCTTTCCCGATGGCGAATGGCTATCCTATTGACGATCCGCGCTCCGGCTATGATCCCGCTGACCCGTATTCCGGCCGTGATCCTCGTTTCTACAGCACTGTCAACTACAATGGCGCCAAGGTCGTGCGTCCGTCCAACAACGAGACGATGTACACTTTCGATATGTCCGTAGGCGGCAAGGACGAGGCCGGGGGAGTGGGCAACACTTTGACAAACTATTATGTCAAGAAGTATGTGAACCAGGAGTGGAACAAGAACGATGACAAGGTGAACACGCAGCCTCGCTCGATATTCTTCTTCAGATGGGCGCAGATGTGCCTTGTCTTCGCGGAGGCCGCCAACCAGACCGTAGGTCCTGAGACAGAGATATTCGGCTACACTGCGAAAGAGGCTCTGGCCTACCTGCGTGGCCGCCCGACCAATGATGGCCTCGCCGGACTTGGCTCTGTGGCGGATCCTTATCTTGATGAGGTTGTCTCGAAGGGCAAGGACGCTTTCGACGCTCTTGTTAGGAACGAGAGGCACATCGAGCTTTGCTTCGAGGGACAGCGTTTCTGGGATCTCAGAAGATGGTCCACGGACGCGGACTGGCAGAAGAACATCAATGTCGAGGTGAGGAAGCCTGTCTTCGATGGGGCGTCCATCACCTACGAGACCGTCGAGACCCGAAAGTTCAATTCCCGCTGGCTCCCGATCCCTTACTACGACGCGGCCAAGACCGGAATGGTGCAGAACGAGGGCTGGGACAACTGGCGTTAATATATTAAAGAAACAGTAATATGAAGAATATCAAGAAAATATCCACCGCACTGCTGTCCGCCGCAGCGGCTTTGGCGCTGACCGGCTGCTACAAGGATTATGTCCAGGACTATGACTACAGCGGCGCATACCTTGCCTACCAGTACGACCTTCGTACCTTCGTCGTGGGGGAGGGAATGCAGTTCAAGATCGGTGCTGTGCTCGGAGGTGTGATGAAGAATGAATATGACCGTGACATTTGGTATGAGTTTGACGACAATCTGATAACCGAGGATCTCCGGTTCTTCGTGCCGGACGCCGAGACCCCGTTCAACGCCTTTTCTGAGATGAGCGGCCGGACAACGGTAGGCTCTGTGAGTCAGGACTATGTCAAGAACGCTGTCCAGCTGAGCGGCATCAAGGCTTTCACTCCGCTTCCTATGAGTACTGTGAAAGTCCCTGAGGGTGACCGCTTCCAGATAAAGAAAGGGAACCACGCCGGCACGATCACAGTAAAGGCCGACTCGGCCGCGTTCCTTGCGCTTCCGGGGGCGAGCAGTCTGCCGTACTATGCCATCGGCTTCCGTCTGACGTCCGCTGATGTGGACACTGTCCTTCTTTCCCGTTCCTACGAGATCATCGCCCTGAGGTACGAGAATATGCTTTTCGGCAATTGGTATCACGGCGGAAAGACCGTTGTGACAGACGCTTCCGGCAATGTGATCGACACCGATGTCTATCCAACATCCATTCCTTCGGATGAGAAGACACACGAGGTCTATACACTCAGCACGGTGGCTCCGGATGCGGTTAAGACAAATTACCGTGGGACTGGGGCGGGTTCTGTCAGGATCGCCATAAGTGACGGCAAGATTGCCCTTACATCCGCCGACGCTGTGGCCATAGAGGACCTCGGCTCGGGATACAACAATGCCAAGCTGCTGCAGGATAGGAAGATATTCCTGAACTACAGCTTCGCCAACGCGGACGGCACCAAGTCGGTCGTGACCGACACCCTGACTTTCAGGAACCGCATCCGTGACGGGGTGAACGAATGGCAGGACGAGAATCCGGAACACTACAAATAGGAACGACTATGAGGAAATTTTTGAATATAATGGCGGGAATATTGCTCCTTGCGGTTTCCGCGTTGTTTTATGCCTGCAAGGACGATGATGGTTTCATCCTACCCTACAACCTCAAGATAGAGGACACAACTGTGCAGTCCGGGGAAAAATTGAACATTCAAGGCCAGGGTTTCCTGGCCGGTGACGCTCTGGTCTTCGAGACGATGGACGCGGAGTACAGGTTCCAGGCCATTCTGGAGGAAAGCGACATCACCGCCGACGGCGTCAGCATAACCCTTCCCGACAATTTCGTCTATGAGGAAGACTACAGAATATACTTGGTTCGTGGCCTTGAGCGGGCCGAGATCGGCAGAATGAGAGTCTCGATGGGCTCGATGCAGCAGTCTCTGCAATGATGGCACCGGTCCGTCCACTCTGATTTTTTAGTGTTAATTTGGTTGGTATGGCGCGGTCATTTTCCTCGGGGCAAACCCAGGAAGTGGCCGTGCCTGTTTTTACAGCAGCGGGGCGAAGAGGCGCATCAGGCTTTCGAGGAGGCGGGAGTACCACGGGCGCTGATTCCATTCCTCAAGGGTCAGCTCACGGCACTGGCGGAGGTCGTATTGGAATATTCCTTTGTTCATCAGGGCGGTCTCCTCGTCGTAGATGTAGGAGTTGACCTCATAGTTTATGGCGAAGCTGCGGAAGTCCAGGTTGGCGGACCCGATGCTTGAGAGGTAGTCATCGCAGACAAAGGTCTTGGCGTGGATGAACTCTCCCTCGCGCAGGAATATTCTTACGCCGGCTTGGAGGGCTTCCTCATAGTAGGCTCTGTTGGCCGGGCGCATAAGGATGTTGTCGGCCACTTCCGGGAGCATCAGGCGGACATCCACCCCGCAAAGGGCCGCGGTCTTTAATGCGTCCATAACCGGCTCTGTCGGAACGAAGTACGGGGTCTGGAGGTAGATGTACTTCTTTGCGTGCTGGAGAGCCCATTCGTAACTCAGCTGGAGGATCGGCAGCGGGAGGTCCGGCTCGTCAGGGACGATCTGGACCAGTTTGTCCTTCAGGGTCGGATGGGTGGCGTGGAAGTCGATTTCACCGGCCGCTGAGTCTGCCTCTTTGGTCGCCGAGCCTGTCGAAGCGACTGTCCGCAATAATCCCGTCTTTTCGAGCACTCCGGCGGGCTCGGAGACCGGACGTGATGGCTCCGTGACCTGTTTTTTAGCCATCGGATAGAACTCGATCATCTCCTTGTCGATAGTCCCCCCGCCCGTAAGCCAAGAGTCCAGGAAGGTGTACTGAAGCACGGCCACCGCATTGCCCGTGATACGAGTGTGCGTGTCCCTCCAAAGGCGGAAATAGTGATCGTTGATGTTCATCCCGCCGGTGTAGCCGATCTTGCCGTCAATCACCACTATCTTCCTGTGGTTGCGGTAGTTGAGCTTTGTCGCGAGATCCAGCAGGTGCATCCTCGGGTTGGTGAACTTTATGACTTCCACCCCGGCTTTCCTCATAGCGTTGTAGTAGGCTGACGCGATCGGGAAATTGGCGATGTTCTCGTACAGGAAACGGACTTTGACCCCCTCCCGGGCCTTCTGCATCAGAAGCCGCTTGATGGCCTTGCTGCCCTTGTCGTTCCCGAAATGGAAATATTCAATGTGGATGGACTCCTTGGCTGCGAGTATGTCCTCGCGCAGCAGGTCGAACTTCCGCTGCCCGCTCGTGATGATCTCGATGTCGTTGCCGGCTGTGACGGAAGGGTAGTTCTCCGCGCCCAGAAGCCTGGCGAGCGGCCGGAACTCCTCACGGATCCTATCCTCGTTGCTATGTCCGAAAAGGATTCTGTTCAGCTCCGGTGTCGTGCCTGCCTCGAAGATGTCCCTGTACCTCTGGTGCCGGCGGTTGAAGATCCAGTGATGCCGGTAGTTGATTCCGAACATCAGGTAGAGCGCCAGTCCGACGACAGGAAGCACGGCTATGATCAGCAGCCACGCGAACTTCCTTCCTGAATCCCCCTTGTCAACCAGAATGACCGTGAAGACGCTGAGGATCAGGAGAATGTAGAGTCCTGTGAGAATCCACTGCAACATATTCATTTAGACTAATTCCCCGATGAGTGTGGCGGAGGTGCAGGAGAGCACCTTGACATCCACATAGTCCCCGGCCTTGTGTCCCTTGCCCGGGAATACGCACATCTTGTTGCTGCCGGAGCGTCCGCAGAGCTCTTCCGGATTCTTCTTTGACGGTCCCTCGACAAGAACCCTGAAAGTCTTGCCGATGTCGTTCTGGTTGCTCCTGAGGCTCAGCTCGCTCTGCAGGGCGATGATCTCGTTCAGCCTTCTGGTCTTGACATCGAGCGGGACATCGTCCGGATAGTGCCTTGCCGCGAGCGTCCCCGGCCTTTCGGAGTAGTAGAACATATATGCGTAGTCGAACCCGACCTTGCGGAACAGCTCAAGTGTCTGCTGATGGTCCTCTTCGGTCTCCGAGCAGAACCCGGCGATCACGTCCGTGGTGATTCCGCAGCCCGGCAGAACCTCCCGGATCCTCGCCACACGCTCAAGATACCACTCGGCGGTGTAGCGCCTCCTCATCTTCTCCAGAAGCCTGTCGCTGCCCGACTGGACCGGCAGATGAATATGATTGCAGATGTTGTCGTACCTTGCCATCGTCTCGATCAGCTCGTCACTGATGTCCTTTGGATGGTTGGTGGCGAAGCGGACTCTCAGCTCAGGACTTATCCTTGCGACCTTCTCCAACAGTTTCGGGAAGTCACAGCCCTCTCCCTCGGCCGGTTTCCAGTTGTAGGAGTCCACGTTCTGACCGAGCAGGGTGACTTCCTTGTACCCTTTGCTGAAAACGTCACGGGCTTCATCCACAATGGTCTGCGGATCCCGGCTCCTCTCAGCGCCCCTTGTGTAAGGCACCACGCAGTACGAGCAGACGTTGTTGCATCCCCTCATTATCGAGATGAACGCCGAGACTCCGTTCCTGTCTGTCCTGACCGGCACGATGTCGGCGTAGGTCTCCTCGTGGGAGAGCATCACGTTGATCTGAGGCTTGTCAGGAGCGATGTCCCGGAGCAGCGCCGGAAGCGTCCTGTAGGAGTCCGGTCCGGCCACAAGATCCACCTTGTGCGTGTCCAACAGCTTGTCCTTCAGCCTTTCGGCCATACATCCGACAATTCCGACCACAACGCCGTCCCTCTTCTCCTTCTGTTTGTGGAACACCTCGATCCGTCCCCATATCCTTTGCTCGGCGTTGTCCCTGACCGAGCAGGTGTTGGCGAGGATCACATCCGCCTCGTCCATCGATTCCGTGCGCTCATAACCCTCCTTGCCGAGGATCGAGAAAATGACCTCAGAGTCACCGACATTCATCTGGCAACCGTAGGTCTCTATGTAAATCTTTTTGCTCATTACTTATAATCACTCTCTTCTGCAAAGATATGGATTTTTCAGCGAATTAGGATTTTTCATTATATTTGTACAAACTGTATGTAAGAAATGAAGACATTCAAGAGGACAATATTCGGCATTTTTGTCGCCTTGCTGGCCTGCGCGGTCCTGTCCGGCTGCTCCGGCCTGTCCAAAGTCAAGGACATAAAAGTGACCTCCTGCGGTCTGGAGTCATATTCATTGAAAGGGCTGCGCTCGGTTGACGCTGTCCTGGCGGTAGGCATCGACAACCCGACGTTCGCGTTCAAGGTGATGGATGTCAGCGGCACAGTGAAGTACAACGGCGAGGATTTCGCCACCTACACGGCCGACACCGTCAGCGTGGAGAAGAAATGCTCCAAGGTCTATGACCTGCCTTGCTCCGCGACGCTGAGCGACGGGGTGAGCCTCAAGCAGCTGATGCAGATCGCGAAGAAAGGCGACCTCGAAGGCTTCACGACGGATGTCACCGCCACCGTGAAACTGAAGAGCGGCGCGGGAAAGACATTTAAATTCAAGAATATAGACCTTAATAAATTGGCAGAGTAATTTATGAATATGTTCGCTCACAGAATCCTGACGACAGCGTTGCTCCTTTTTGGGGTGACTTCATTCGCGCAGGCACAGGACATTCGCGATTCCGTCATCTACAGGCAGAGCGCCGCTATGGATTCCACTCTCGTGGGAAAGAGTATTTTCGGCTTGCTTTCCGCTGACAGCGGAGTGACGGTGCGCCAGTCCAAGAATATTCAGAACGCGTTCGCGGCCCACGTCGCGGCGAATTCCTCCAGGACATCCACCGGGTATCGGGTCAGGATATTCAATGACAACAAGCAGACTTCCAGGAATGATTCCGAGACGGCTTTGGCCCGCTTCAAAGGGATGTTCCCCGGCGTTTCGGCATACCGGACATATTCAAATCCATTCTTCCGTGTGACTGTGGGGGATTTCCGGACAAAGTCGGAGGCTATGCAGCTTCTCCAGCAGGTGAAGGCTTCGTTCCCGACGGCGTTCATCGTCAAGGAAAACATTGGCTATCCGGTGGTTGACAGGTTCCACTCCTACACGGTGGAAAGGGTTGAGGCAGAATAATTCAGGAATATCATTATGCTCAAGCAGGGACTCGAACTCAAACAGACTCAAAAGCTTTCTCCACTTCAGATCCAGACGATCAAACTGATCGAGCTGCCGGTTCAGGAGCTCGAACAGAAGGTGAAGGAGGAACTTGAGAACAATCCGGTCTTGGATGATTCTCCGGCTCCGGACAAGAATGAAGACAATGATGAGCCGAAGGACATCTCCATTGACGAGATTGACGAGAATGATCAGATTCCTGCCTACAAGCTTCACGTCAACAATTACGGTAAGGACGAGCGTCCTCAGTACAACACTTTCTCCGTGAAGGAGAGTTTCACCCAGAGCCTGATGGAGCAGCTCGGGTACCGTAACCTGTCGCGGCACGATCACGATGTCGCCGCCTTCATCATCGGTAGCCTTGACGCTGACGGCTACCTGCGCAGGGACATCGACAGCATTGTGGATGACCTTGCGTTCAGGGCCAACATCGAGTCCAGTCCGGAAGAGGTGCTGCGGATGCTGAAGGTGGTCCAGGAGTTCGAGCCGGCCGGGGTCGGAGCGAGGGATCTGCGTGAATGCCTTCTGCTTCAGCTTAAGGCTCAGAGGCAGACTAAGGAAGTGCAGGTAGCCGAGAGGATTCTGACGGACTATTTCGCTGAGTTCTCCAACAGGCATTTCCAGAAGATCATCACCAAGCTTGGGCTGTCCGAGGAGGATATGAAAGCGGTTATGGCGAGGATTGTCAAACTGAATCCGGCTCCAGGCGGGCAGATTGACGATTCGTATAATGATCAGGCTCAGCAGATTGTGCCGGATTTTGTTTTGGACATCGTGGACGGTGAGCTCAAGCTGACTATGCCTCGGTTCAATATTCCTGAGATCCGTGTGAACAGGAAGTACGCCGATCTGCTTGTGGAGGCGCAGGGCTCGTCGGACAGGCAGAAGAAGGAGGCGGCCACTTTCGTCAAGCAGAAGCTGGATTCCGCAAAATGGTTCGTGGAGGCTCTCAAGCAGCGCTACAACACGTTGGAGAGCACGATGAAGGCCATAGTGGACTACCAGCGGGAGTATTTTATGGACGGGGATGAGTCGCATCTGAAGCCGATGGTCCTGAAGGACATAGCCGAGAGGACGGGCTTTGACATCTCCACGATCTCCAGGGTGGTGAACAGCAAGTACATCGAGACGCATTTCGGAATATTCCCGTTGAAATATTTCTTCTCCGAGGGGCTTGAGAACCAGGATGGGGAGGAGGTGTCCACGCGTGAGCTGAAGAAGGCTTTGAGGGAGTGTGTGGATGCGGAGGACAAGCGTAAGCCGCTGACTGATGATCAGTTGGTGACTGAGATGAACAAGAGGGGGTACAAGGTGGCGCGCCGCACTATCGCCAAGTACCGTGATCAGCTGGACATTCCTAAGGCTCGGCTCCGCAAGGAGTTGTGATGGTCGGTCGGTCACTGGGCTTGTCGAAGTGGCCGGCAAGGGCTTCGGCCAGGCCGCGTCAGACAAAAAAGATTCCGCAACCTACGCTTCGCGCCCTGTCCGGGTGAATGGTTGCGGAATCTTTTTTTGTCTGACGCTCTTCGCGTCTTGGTCGGTAACTTTACAACTTCCCGCCGTAGGCGAGGTCGCCGGCGTCGCCGAGGCCCGGGACGATGTAGGAATGGCTGGTCAGCTCCTCATCGACGGCCGCTGTCCACAGGGTAGTGTTCTCAGGCAGATGCTTCTGCAGGAACTCGATGGCGTAGATGCTGGCGATAGGGCAGACGAAATGCGTGTGGGCTGGCTCGCCTCCCTCATTGATGAGCTTGCGGTAAGCGATCTCGATGGAGGAGCCGGTGGCGAGCATCGTGTCTGCGATGATCAGAGTCTTGCCGGTCAGGTCCGGGCAGGTGCAGTACTCCACGTTGATGTGGAACTCATCACCTTTGTCATACTTCCTGAAAGCCGCGATGAATGCGTTCTCCGCATTGTCAAAAACGTCGAGGATGCCCTTGTGCAGAGGCAGGCCGGCGCGCAGAATCGTGGAAACCACAATCTTAGCGTCACTGGTGCGGACTCTCGCTGTGGCAAGTGGAGTGATGACATCCTTCGGGCTGTAGTCCAGCACCTTGCTTAACTCGTAGGCGAAGATGTGTCCCAACCTCTCAAGGTTGTAGCGGAAACGGAGGCTGTCTTTCTGAATTGTTTTGTCACGCATCTGCGCAACGATGTTGTTGAGGACCGAATCGGTCTCGCCAAGATTGATGACTTTCATTGGTTTCTCGAAATTGATTTTTCGAAAATCAAAAGTAGGGATTTATTTCCACACCAGCAAATTTTTTGAATCCACCCGCTTGAAATACAGCATAATTTATGAATATGCCGTAGTCCGTCCTGTAATATTCATAGACTTTCCGCCATTGTCACCCTGTCGTCGGCGAAACTGAAGAAGCAGTCGTCGCAGATTATTATGTGGTCCAGAAGGGCGATGTCGAAAGTGTTCGCGGCCTTTTTTATCCGCTCGGTTTCCGTCAGGTCGCATTGCCCCGGACGAGGATTTCCGGACGGATGGTTGTGGACCATTATCATCGCGCTGGCCCCTTTGTCCAACGCTTTTCTGACGACCAACTTCGGATCCACGACTGTCGCCGATGTCCCGCCGAGGCTTAGCATCTCCTTGTGGATTACATAGTTGGCCCGGTTTAGAAGGATTATCCAGAATTCCTCGTGATCCAATCCAGTCAGGATCGGACGCATCAGCCTGAACACGGACGCGGCGTCGGTCAGAGGAACCTTCCTGATTCCGGGATCCTCCAGACACCGGCGTTTGCCGAGTTCGAACGCCGCCGCTATGGCCGCATATCTGACGCTGCCGATCCCTCCGATCCCTTTCATCTGTCCGGCGTCCATCCCGGCTATCATCGACAGCTTGCCTTCGTTAGCCGCCAGCAGCTTGTTGGCGACTTCAAGCACATTCTCTTTCTGAGTCCCCGATCCGATGAGGATCGCCAACAATTCCGCGTTGCTCATCGCTCCGGGCCCTTTTGAGAGCATTTTCTCGCGCGGCCTCTCATCCACGCATAAATCTTTCATCTTCATAGCTTAGCCGTTAATTGATTCGTGCTGGCAAGATAGGCATACAAAACAGAAAAAAAGTTAAGAAACGTAAATGTCTCCTAACTTTTTTCTGTTTTTTATGAATATTTCTGTTTCTTGTCGGTCGCTGGGCCTGTCGAAGCGTACCGCCTACTTCCTTTCCAGAACTTTCCTGGCGGCCTCGACGATGTGGGCCGCGTCCATTCCGTAAGCGGCGAGAAGCTCGGACGGAGTTCCGCTCTGGCCGAACTCGTCAC